>CAZVEL010000399.1:0-4321 GCA_964626305.1 uncultured Treponema sp.
ACCGTCGGTCTGTTCTTCCGTAGAAGACATGTACCGGGAAATTTCCTCACGCTGCACCTTTTTCTTGTAATCCTTGATGGAAAAAGCTACTTTCTGACGTTCGGGGCTTACGTCCACAACGATGGCCTTGATTTTGTCACCAACAGTATATTTTTTGACAACTTCTTCGAACACATCATCACGACTTTCAAGAAGGTTCTGTTTGTTGATGAGCCCTTCAATGCCGCCTTCCACTTTCAGGAATACACCGAAATCAGTAATCGAGGTGATTTCACCTTCAACGCTGGTTCCCGGCTCGTGAGCTTGAGCAAAGAGTTTCCAGGGATCATCAGAAAGCTGCTTCACACCAAGTCTGATACGGTGTGTTTCCGGATCGGACTCGATTACAACAACATCAATTTCCTGGTCAACAGTCAGCTCGCTCGAAGGATTGCGTACCTTCTTGGTCCATGAAAGATCGTCTGCGTGAAGGAATCCGTCGATTCCCTCTTCCAGTTCAACAAAGGCCCCGGCATTGGTAATCTTGACCACCTTGCGGGTAAGCTTGGTACCAACCGGATATTTTTTCGCAAGATCTTCCCAGGGATTATCGGTAACCTGCTTGAGCCCAAGTGAAACACGTCCAGCCTGAATATCATAACCGAGAATCATGCATTCAACTTTGTCGCCGATATTGACCATATCCTCAGGCTTGTTAATTTTCTTGACCCAGCTGAATTCGCTGATATGCGCAAGACCTTCAATGCCTTCTTCAAGCTCGATAAACGCGCCGAACTCGGTAAGCTTTGTTACCGTACCCTTGACGATATCGTTAACATGGAATTTTTCTTCAAAGTGAAGCCAGGGATCTTCGGTGAAATGCTTGAGGGAAAGATTTATTCTCTTCTCTTCCGGATCAAGCCGAATTACCTTCAGGGTAATTTCCTGTCCCTTTTTTACAAAATCTTTGGGACGGGTTACATGTCCCCAGCTCATGTCATTAATGTGCAGGAGCCCGTCAAAACCACCAAGATCGATAAACGCACCGAAACTGGTAAAGCTTTTTACCACTCCTTCAACGGAATCACCAATCTGTACTTCGTTGAAGAACTTCTCGCGGTTCACTTCGGTCTGTTCCTCAAGATATTTGCGGCGGTTTACCACCACGTTAACCTTGTTGTCGGAATACAACCGTTCTACGTAAAACTGACTCTTGAGACCAACGAGCTTCTCGGGTTTTTCAACCTTCTGACTGTCGGACTGGCTGATGGGGAGAAAAGCCCGCACACCGGCACCGAGACAAACCTCAAATCCGCCCTTGATAACCTTTTCAATGGTACCTTCAACAGCAGCCTTATCCTGAAATGCCTGGCGGAGATTTTTCCAGAAAACCTTCACATCAGCCTTTTGCTTCGAAACAATAACTTCGCCGTGCTTGTTTTCTTTCTTTTCAAGCACAACACTGACGGTGTCGCCTACATCGGGCAACTCACTGAATTCCGAAACCGGAATTTTTCCTTCTGACTTATACCCCACGTCGACAAAAACCTGATCCGGGGTCACCTGAATGACTACGCCGTCTACAAGCTGGCCTTCTTCAAGCGACTGGAAAGACTTGAGGTACTCTTCCTGTAATCGTGTCTGCTGGATGTCTTCTTCTGTATTTTTCGATTCATCCTTTGCCACGTCCATCTGATCCATAAACAACCCTTATAAGTGAATTTTGCTTATTATCATGTCACAAACATCTTTTATGGTCAAGGGTGATGTATCTATATAGATGGCGTCTTCGGCGATTTTAAGACTTCCTTCCTTCTTGTTCCGGTCTATCTCATCACGTTCCCGGATAGACTGCTCAATCTCGGCAAGTGAAAGCTTGCTGGTGCCCTGTTCATACCGGCGTTTTGCCCGTTGTTCAGCTGAAGCATCAAGAAAAAACTTGTATTCAGCGTGCGGAAATACCACGGTTGTCATATCGCGGCCTTCACATACAATATTCCGCCCCTCAGCCGCCTTTCGGATTTTCTCATTCATGGCATGACGTACAGAAACAATTCCGGAAAGCGGTGCTACGAGGGCTTCAACCGCGTCAGATCGTAGAAGCGCGTCTACATCCTCCTCCCCGATGAACAATTTGCCCTCACGATAATCCAGCGGTACGCTCTTCGCAAAGTCAGTCATGGTTTTCTCGTTTGGCAGGCCGTTATAAACAGCGCCCGATCCATCCCGACCACCACCCTGAGCACGAAGAAACGCGAGGGTCACTCCCCGGTAAAAACTGCCCGTATTCATGAAAGTAAAGCCGAGCGTATCGGCAATACTACGTGCAATGGTGCTTTTCCCCGAGCCCGCGGGACCGTCAATTGCGATTATCATCGGGTATTCCCCTCCTTGAGCAGGGATGCCACTTCCTCCCGGCCGAGTTCACGTGATTCACCATAGGTAAGACCGTCGATGGTTACGGTCCCGATCCTGGTCCGAATGAGATTCTTTACACGAACTGAAAAATGTTCGAGAACCCGCCGGATTTCACGGTTTTTTCCTTCAATAAGGGTAATGGACATACGCCGGGACGATAGCCGAACGGCATTCCGGCACTTGTAGTATACATTTTCAATGCGGATTCCCCGCTTGAACGATTCGATAACATCATCACGAAACGGCATACTTGCCTCAACAATATACTGTTTCTCTATTTCGGATGAAGGATGCCCCACTTTAGCGGCAAATTCACCATCATTTGTAAAAAGTATGGCTCCGCTCGAATACATGTCGAGCCGGCCCACATTATAGAGTCGTTCAGGATATTTTTCCGTTAGAAGATCCGCCGCGACCGGGCGCCCCTTTTCATCGGAAAGAGAGCACACATATCCGGAAGGTTTGTTGAGCAGGACGTACCGTTTGGTCAGTTCCGGCTCAGCGGGAACACCGTCAACACAAATATGGTCGGTTTCCAGAACACGCGTACCGAGTGTTTCCACAACGATCCCGTTCACCGTTACCCGGCCATCCAGGATAATTTTTTCGCTTGCACGGCGCGATGCAACACCCGAGCGTGCCATATAGAGCTGCAGGCGTATGCCCTCGGGGTCGTTATCGGGAAAGTTCGAATCGTTCACTTTCTACTTCATCCAGTTTCGGTAATTCTGCGATACTGTTCAGGCGGAATATTTTAAGAAATTCCTTTGTTGTTCCGAACTGTACCGGCTTTCCCGGCACATCTTTTTTGCCCACTTCCTTTATCAGATTCTTTTCCGCAAGCAACCGTATCATGTTATCTGCCGAGACGCCGCGTATTGCTTCAATTTCAGCCCGGGTAATCGGCTGTGAATAGGCAATTATTGAAAGTGTTTCCATGGCGGCACGTGAAAGTCGGCTATCGTTCTTTTTGCCGTACCGGTCGCGGAGGTTGTCCCAGAGGTCCCGTTTTGGATTGATGATCCATCCTCCCGAAATCTGCACCAGCTCGATGCCATGGTCTGCGGCATCGTACCGTTCGCACAGTTTTTGCAGAATGTCGGCAATCATATCAGCCGGAAATCCCGATATTCTTGCCAGGGTGTTTTCGTCCACCGGGTCGGTTTCAAGAAATAAAATTGCCTCAACAAGGGCGGTTTCTTTTTCCATTGCGTACTCCATTCTTCAGCTACCCTTCTACCGTAAGCTCCATCTCGTCCACGGAGACTTTTTTCCAGGGTTTTATCTTGATATCCCCGAACATGCGGTTCTGCCAGATGCTGGCCATCCTGAATTTGACCGCTTCAAGAAGAGCCATAAAGGCGCATACGATGTCCATGAGATTTCCCTTTCTCACAATGAGATCGGTAAACATGCATTCGCCCTTGCTTTCCAGCAGTTCGTTCATGAGGGTTATTTTTTCATTAACCGAAACTTCTTCATACATATCAAGGATACGTTCCGAGTTGTAACTTGAAACAAGATTAGAAAACGTTTTCAGAAGATCCCAGGTATCAAGACGCTCCCAAAGCTCCTCGTCGTCCGAGAACGGCAGGGGACTTTGTATTTTCTTCCGCTCGAACACCCATTCGGCCTCGCTTTCTTTTTGCTCCATGAGTTCGGAAAGCTTTTTGAACTTCTGATATTCGATAAGTTTTTCAACCAGTTCTTTACGCGGATCATCGATATCTTCATCGTCCACGGCAATTTCCACCGGCAGCAGCATCCTGCTCTTGATATACAACAGCGTAGCCGCAAGAGCGTAGAAATCGGTAAGACTTGCAAGATCACCCGAAACCGAATAGTCCAAATAGTCAAGATACTGCTCGGTAATGCTGGCTATCGGTATATCATAGATGTTTACTTCATTTTTCTTGATCAAAAA
>CAZVEL010000400.1:0-3496 GCA_964626305.1 uncultured Treponema sp.
GAGCGTTCAACACAAGTTCAAAGAAGAAGACGGCAACGATAACCATGCGGTTGCAGTTCGGAATCCGTTAGGCCAGGAATATGGACCGTATACCGTTTATATATAGAGCTATCTCAGACACCGTGACTATTACTGCGCTCGTCATGATTGCGCTGTTTGCACTGTTGGATCGTCTGGGAACAAAGAAAGATCTCCGTGATCCGCTTATGGTATATTTTGCGATTTTTTCATTCAGTCTTGCCTGTTATGTCTTTTTTGATAATGCCTTGTCATTGCTTCTGTTTCATGGTCTTGTCATAGCCCGTGTAAATACTATTGGTGTGGCAAGTTGTGCGTTCGGTCTCATGATTTCGTATTCGGGGATGATCACACAGGTTTTTGATTTACCCCGTCGGAAACGTCGATGGTTTCAGTTATGCGTTATTCTTGCTGTAATTTCCTGGTTATTAAGTACCATGGTTTTTATATATGGCTGGGAATGGTACATGGAGTATCTTGATGCACCTGCCATCACACTCTACGGTATTATTTTTGTGATCATTGAAGCTCATATTTTTATTACGATCCGGTCAAGACCGTCGTCGCAGACCCGGTATAACCGGATTACCAGATTGTTGATGATATCTTTGCATATCATGATTCTTTCACTATTTTTCTGGCGGGTGCTTATCAACATCAGTTATTCTTATTTCTTTTTTAACAACTCTCTCATCCTTGGCGCAATGGCATTTCTCTTCCCGGTTGTTTTTGCACTGCACCGTAGTGACGAATACCGCGAACTCCAGGCGCTTCGTTTGGAACAGAAAGTGCGTTCGCGTCTTGCCACACAATCACTGCGGGAATTATTCCGCTCTCAAAAAAACGATATCGTATTGCCCACAGAACGGGAAACGGAGGTTTGTGAAGCGCTGCTGGAAGGTTTGGAGTACAAAGAAATACAGGATCGAACCGGGCTTTCAATGAGTGGTGTAAAAAAAAGGGTGCATCTTTTATATCGGAAGCTCAACGTACAAAACCGAACCGAATTGTACAACCGGATTCAGGAAATACGCTCTTCAGCGCAGGTTGCAGTCTTTCAGCCCGATTTGCACTGAGAGCCACCAGACTCGGTGTTATAATCCCGCGAACGGTCCTGCGGCAAAGGCCCAAAGCACTGAAAAAAGCACAATAAATAGAAGGTATGAGACGAGACCATGCGGGGTGAGTATTTTCCCCAACGCGGCGATTGATCGTATTCTCGTTGCCGGACCGCATACAAGAAACGCAAAAAAAAACGATTCATCAATGCAAAAAGACCGTAAGGCCGAAAGGATTGGTAGTACTGCGCCACCGCAGGAGTACAAGGGTGTGGCAAGTACTGCTCCGGACAGTGCCCAAAAACCGGAGAGCGTCCGTTCGTTACTTTGAAATATGGAAGCTTGTTGCAGCGAAGCGGTCATACCACTCATATCTGCAAGTACCACTGCCGACTGTGATAAAAGTACTCCGATAACGAGCCAGAACAAGCTGTATTCCAGCTGTGCGGAAACATGGCCGATAAAGGTTCTTGTCGATTTTCGACTAGTTGTCACCGGTAGTGTATCGTTTGACCGAAACAGGTCTAGCCCGATTTTTTCTCCAAGCTGAAGCAATGCCCCCGCTGTTATTCCGGCGAGAATGCCGCCACAAGCTTGAAGGATGGCTATTTGTGGTCCGAGGAATCCAGCGGTCATCAATGCGATTTGCGGGGTGACCATGGACGACGAAGCAAGAAATGAGATTGCTACACTGTGGTGCAGCCCGCGTGAAATGCATGCGGTAACTACCGGAAGGGTTCCTAACGTGCAAAGGGGAGAGACCGCACCGGACAAAGCTGCTACAGGAATTGCAGCCACTGCATGAATACGGGGAATCCTGTTCTCTGGTGAAACCGTGTAAAAAGTCCGTATGAGCGCCCCGGCAAGCGTGCCGGCGAGTATCCAGGGAAAAATATCCGAGATAAGTAATGCTGACTGACGAAAGGCAAGTAAACTTCCCCGAAGTAATGGTTCAGGAATCATTGGTTCTCCTCCGCAGGCTGTGTTAAATTGTTATCAGGATGGAAAACGTGTTCTGTTGCATTAAGAGACGCATCCCAGAGCAAAAGCCGATATGAGCGATCAGTCTTTGGCGAAAAAACAAAGGAACTTTCGTTGGCATCATTCTGTACGGAATTAATTATCTGTTCTCCACAAACAAGATCAGCACGGACAATACCGTTTTTTCCATACCCGGGATCTGTTGCTTTCCACCTGATTTTGAGTGATTCTTCTTTTTCTTCACATAACGAAATCGATTCAAATTCCGGAGACTTGAGATCTACCCGGATTTTTGCGCCTCCCCATCCATCATCGAGCGGCCAGGATCCAGATCCTTTCCCATAGGTGGCTTTTCGAAAGAATGATGCTTTTGGAGGGTAACATTCTGATACGCGTGCACGGTGTTTTCCAAATGCATTCCCTCCGGTAATAACGATGTTTGCAATTGTATCCGTTCCGAGCCCGTCGGAGGCAGCCGTAGCGAGCAGTTCAATACTGGACGGATCGTACCCGGCAAATAGCGTTTCTACGGTGTCCATGGCAACCGGATCTGTAGAAGCAAAAAGCGCGTTTGTCCTGATCCAGTCCGTCTTCCGGTTGATGCTCAATTCGGAAATATTGAGCGGACCCTTACGGTTGGCAGTAAGTGCATCGAGCAACACAAAGTCGCAGGGACGGGCTTTCATCTGGGCACACAGATAGTCGAGTAACAGCTGTTTGTTTCCGGTTCCCCAGCCGTATCCGCTGTGTTTTGAGCGACCGGAATCTCCCGGAAGATTTTTACCGCTTCTAAGTCCATACCCCAGCTTGAGCGCACCGGTAATTCCGGTAAACCCGTGACTCTTGAACACGGGAAGATAGATAACGACATCGGAATATTCTCCAGAAGCCGACGGTTCTTCTGGCGGGCGCATAAAATCCGGAAGCCATATTGCGGTTTTGCCCAGCACCGGTTCCTGTACGGTGGTGGGGAAACGGCGATCTTCTCCATAGGATTCAGCATTAACGAGACGGGCTTTTGAACCACCATCGAGAAACGTATCTCCATCAGTGTCATACCCGGTTGCGTGGAAAAAACTTGTTGGTTCGTTTTTCAGGGAAGGGTTTTCATGACGATAGAAAACGGTATCGGTTACAATGATGTCTCCGTCAGGGCCAATCGCCTGACGGACTCCAGCCGCAACTGCTCTTACAACCCGCGCATCAGTAATTATTCCAACACCTTTTTCACCTTCAGCTCCGCGGTGTGGACCTACCAGGTTTACTTTAATAACAACCCGATCACCTGGCTTACATAATGCGGACCAGCGATCCTCTCCCAGCGTCTGCCTGGTCACGTGGTCCACCATTGAGGCTATTTCTATTTCCTCAAGTTCAATCGCGGGATCACGCGCGGTAAAAGCGACTCGGACAACCGGGTTGTTACCGGAGGCTCTGCT
>CAZVEL010000401.1:0-3654 GCA_964626305.1 uncultured Treponema sp.
CTGGTCTTCGATGGTCTTTCCACCGGCGTCCTGGTTCTGGACCGATATGCGAAGATCCGGTACATCGATACTGCTTTTTGCAGATATATCGGGTGTAATGACAAGGAGCCACTTCTTCTGGCTCATTATTCCTGTCTTGTTGATCCCATGCTCCTGCCTGTTGCGGAAAAACTCGCTCAGGCCCTTGAATCCGGGGAAAGTTTTAGTCGTGAGTACCGCGTATTCCTTCCGTCCGGGATCAGGTGTTTCACATGCCACTATTATTCGGCACAAGATGCACAGCTTGGCAGAATCAGCATAGTCAGTCTTGAAGACCGTACCCGGGAAGATGCTATAAAACAGAAGCTCTCCCGGCAGCTCGAAGAAACTCATCGTCATGCCCTGGCCCGCGACAATTTTTTTGCGAACATGAGTCATGAAATAAGAACTCCCATAAATGCTGTTCTCGGAATGGCCTATTTCGCGAAAAAACTGAGTCAGAATGAAAAATGCCGGGAGTATATTCAGAAGATAGAAAATGCCTCCGAGCTCTTGCTCGGGGTAGTAAACGACATCCTGGATTTTTCACGGATGCAGGAAAGCAAGTTCAGTTTGAACCCTGAAACATTCAATTTGTTCGATTTGCGCAAAATTCTCCTGGATTTGTTTACGCTCAAGGCTGAACAAAAAGGACTTGAATTTCTGGTGGAATTTAACTGTCCCGATCCACTTCCGGTGTACGGGGACCAGTTCCGCCTTACCCAGATATTCATGAACCTTGCCGGGAATGCCATAAAATTTACCGATCAGGGCCTTGTTGCCGTGGCCCTTAATTATGAAAAAATCGGCCCGGACATTATTTTGCGTTGTTCCGTGCGGGATACTGGTTGCGGTCTTTCAGAAGAGGACGTTGGAAAAATATTCACCGATTTTGAGCAATTCGGCCAGGTTCTGGTAAAGAGTCACGAAGGGACCGGACTGGGACTCGCCATCTGTAAACGGCTGGTTGAACTCATGAACGGAGTGATCTGGGTGGATAGTACACCGGGGAAAGGTTCCTCCTTTTACTTTGTGGTAATGCTTCAGGACCCGGCGGAGTCGGGACAACATACCGGGAATACGCTTCCCCGGGTGAAAAACCGTTATGCACAAATCCTGCTGGTTGATCCGTCTGAAATAAACAGTGAAATAGCGGTAACCCTTCTGAATACTCTCGGATATACCGGAGTTACCGCTACTACGCTGGAACGAGCCCTCGACTTGTGTCAGTCTGGCTCTTCCGGGTATTATGACGCGATTGCCATTGATGTGCTGCTTACGCGTAACGGCGGCAGGGAACCTCTTGCCCGGATCCGTGAGGAGGCTGGAGAAGAGTGCCCTATTCTGGGTATTCTCGGGCAGAATTATGAAGAAGCAGAAGAAGACGATGCCTTCGACGGGTTTTTACACCGGCCCTACAGTCCGGAAGAGTTCAGGGATTTTTTCCCTGATTTTGTCATATAGTATTTGGAGAGACTGAATGGATACGTTTACGCTTGTAAGAACCGGGCATTTGAATCATCAGGGCAACCTCTTTGGCGGACAGCTGCTCAAATGGGTCGACGAGTTTGCATGGCTTGCCGCAACACGGGATTACTGTGCCTCTGTTCTTGTCACCAGGGCAATGAACAACAGCGAATTCTCCCACGCAGTTCCGAATGGTTCAATTCTCCGGTTCCATATGGACCGGGTGCATGAAGGGACGACCTCACTACGGTATTCGGTAGATGTATTCGCCGAGATGCCGGGGCGTTCCGAGGACGTTCTGATATTCACAAATATGGTAACCTTCGTTTCGGTGGATTCGGAGGGAAATAAAACACCGCTGATAAAGAGCAACAAGTGTAGGAGTACATCGGTATCATGATAGTCCAATCAAAGAAAGCCGTGCTTTCCGGCTCCGTTTCAGTTCCGGGATCCAAGAGCCACACCATACGTGCAGGAATTTTCTCCCTGCTCGCATGGGGGACATCTGTCATCCACGATCCCCTGGAAAGTGCTGATTGTCTTTCCTGTATGGATGCAGTTTCCGCCTTCGGTGCCGACGTACGGATTGAACCGGGTGTCTGGACGGTTACGGCTCCGGCTGACGGATTACGAGTCCCGGACAGGGTTGTCGACGTGGGAAATTCCGGGTCCGTTCTCTATTTCATTACTCCTGTTGCCGCAACGCTTTCCGGATGGACCGTGCTTACCGGAGATTCCTCCATTTGTACCCGCCCCGTGAAAGCCCTGCTTGAAGGGCTCCGCTCCCTGGGTGCCGAAGCCTTTACCACTCGCGAAGACAGCGAAGCTCCTCCCGCCGTTGTACGCGGCCCTCTTTTTGCCGGCACCGTTGAACTGGAAGGGAATCTCTCGCAGTATGCGAGCGGAATAATGATGGCTGCCTCCCGGATTACCGGAACTACGGTCATTTCTCTCCGGAATCCCAAGGAAGTTCCATTTTTGCAAATGACCTGCACCTGGCTTGAGTCGCTTGGTGTTCCGGTGAGCTACGATCCCGAACGCATGAACCGGTTTGAAATTACCGGACCGGTTGCCATTCCAGCTTTTAAGCGTCGGATTCCTTCGGATTGGGAAGGCGTCGCGTTTCCGCTGGTCGCCGCGGTCATAACCGGTTCGCACATTACGATAACCGGCATTGATTGCTCCGGAAGCCAGGGTGACGCCGCAATTGTGGATAATCTTGTCGAGATGGGTGCTGACATTGTGATTGATGAAGAAAAAGAAACACTGGAGGTAAACAGCCACGGCGCAAAAACACTTGTGGGAGGAACGTTCAATTGTGCCGGATATCCCGATGCGGTTCCGTCTCTGGCTGTCGCAGCCTGTTTCGCCCGGGGTATTACCCGGCTTGAGGATATCGGTGTATGCCGCCTGAAGGAGACGGATCGCATTACTCTCATGAAAAAGGAGCTGGAGACGCTGGGAGCCACTGTTCGTGAGGGTCCGGACTGGATGGAAATTCAGGGGAATGCCGGAGAAGGTATGCATGGCGGAATCGTGGACAGTCATGATGACCACCGTATTGCCATGGCACTTGCCGTAGCCGGGCTGGCCATTCCCGGAGAGGGCGTCTTTATTCGTGATGCCGAGTGTTGCGCCGTCTCCTTCCCTGATTTTTATACCATAATGAATGGAATACACGCCGGTTTTGTTTGCACAGATGAATAAACCTGCAGTATCCTTAACAACACATACAACGTATTGCAAGGAGTGAACATTTTGAAAATGAAGAGTGTGGTTATCAGAACGACTGATATCCAGAAATCAATCAATTTTTATGAAAAAATCATGGGCTTTTCCTTTGACGGCATGATTTCAGCTGCCCCCGGAAAACAGATCGCTTTCCTTTTTGATCCCGAAAGCGGGGCAAAACTTGAGCTTCTGTATAATGAGCGGGGAGAGGTTTGTTCATCGGGAAGCGTTTCCCTTACCTTCATTGTTGACCAGATCGCCTGGGCGGAAAAACACATGATATCCAACAAGGTGCGTATCCTTTCCGCCCCCAAAACCATAAAGGACGGGAAAAAAATCATGACGGCCATTGATCCGAATGGTGTTGAACTCAATTTTATTGAAGAGTGATAAAAATTCGGTGCACAAACGCAACCTTTCCTTGTTTGTGCACCGGTC
>CAZVEL010000402.1:0-2255 GCA_964626305.1 uncultured Treponema sp.
AAATCTCGCTGACCGTTCACGCGGACCGCAACGAGGCCCATCCCGTGACGGTTTTTCCGGTGCACAGGCGCGTGAACAGTCGACCGGCGCCCAGAACCGCCGTCCCGGTGGTTATCAGGGTGGACCCAATCGCGGACCCGCTCCGGGTGCACCAAACCGGGGTCCGTATCAGGGAGGACCGAATCGTGGTCCCAATCAGGGCGGTCCCAATCAGGGCGGACCGAATCGCGGGGGTCCGAACCGGGGAGGTTTTTCCGGTCCAGGCGGCCCGCAGCGGGGCGGTAGGTTTACTCCTGCTCCTCCACCTATGCAGGGGTCAAAGGGTCCGGCAAAACGAAATTTTAAAGGCAAGAAGAACGTAGCATACAACAAGAAGAATCGTGAACTCGATTATGAAGAAAAGATGCTGCAGCAGAAGAAAAAGGCAATGGACCGTGCGAGATCAATTCCCAAGGAAATTGAAATCATGGAAACCATTTCTGTTTCCGAACTTGCCCGCAAGATGAATCTCAAAGCCAATGAACTGATTGCCAAACTCATGGGTATGGGCATGATGGTTACCATGAACCAGTCTATCGACTCGGATATTGCAACCATACTCGCACAGGAATTCGGCTGCAAGGTAAATATCGTCAGTCTCTACGACGAGACGGTTATAGAAAGCAATTCAGATACCGATGCGAAACTTGAAGCACGACCTCCGGTTGTAACCATCATGGGTCACGTTGACCATGGTAAAACCAAAACACTGGACGCGATACGTTCAGCAAAGGTCGCCGAAGGTGAATTCGGCGGTATTACCCAGCACATTGGTGCGTACACGGTAAAAACCGAAAAAGGCCGGATAACCTTCCTTGATACACCAGGACACGAAGCCTTTACCATGATGCGTGCTCGTGGTGCGGCTATCACCGACATCGTCATCCTGGTTGTTGCTGCGGATGATGGCGTTATGCCGCAGACGGTTGAAGCCATAAACCATGCCAAGGACGCAAAGGTCCCCATAATTGTTGCGATAAACAAAATTGACAAGCCTGAGGCCAATGTGGACAAGGTTAAAACCAAACTCTCGGATTACGGTCTTGTTCCCGAAGACTGGGGTGGAGATACCATGTTTGTGCATATCAGTGCCCTCCAGAAAACCGGTATAGATGAACTCCTGGACGCAATTCTTCTTCAGTCTGAAATTCTTGAACTGAATGCAGACTGGAATTGTCGTGCCGAGGGAAAGGTTGTTGAATCACGTATTGATCACGGACGCGGTATCATTGCCACCATCATCGTTGAACGGGGAACGCTGCGAACCGGAGATGCCTATGTTGCCGGGATTTATTCCGGTCGTGTTCGCGCCATATTCAACGAACATGGAGACAAGCTTGATGTAGCCACTCCAAGCATGCCCGTTGAAATTCTCGGTCTTGAAGGTATGCCGAATGCCGGCGATCCTTTCCAGGTTACCGAAACAGAGCGTATGGCTCGCCAGATTTCCGACAAGAGGCAGGAACTCAAACGGTTTGAGGACTCCCAGAACATCAAGAAGGTTACCCTGGATAACCTCTATGATACGATCAGTGCGGGTGATATGCTCGAATTGAAAGTCATCATCAAGGGTGACGTTCAGGGATCCGTTGAAGCACTCAAGCAGTCTCTGGAGAAACTTACCACAAAAGACATCAGACTCAATGTAATTCACGCATCAGCCGGTGCCATCAATGATTCAGACGTTATGCTTGCCGCTGCGGACTCCAATGCGATAATAATCGGATTCAATGTACGGCCTACACCCCAGGCAAAACTTCTTGCCGAACAGGAAAAGGTTGATATCCGCAAGTACAACATAATCTACAAGGCTGTTGAAGAAATAGAGATGGCCATGGAAGGAATGCTCTCACCGGATGTAAAAGAAGAAACAGTCGGTACGGTAGAGGTACGTGAAGTTATCAAGGTACCAAAGATCGGCGCCATCGCCGGATCGTATGTTCAGCAGGGTATCATAAAGCGCAGTTCCACCATCAATGTTATTCGGGACGGTATTGTTGTTCATTCAGGAAAAATTGCTTCTCTCCGTCGGTTCAAGGACGATGTAAAGGAAGTAGCTTCCGGATATGAATGCGGTATCGCGCTTGAGAACTACAACGATATTCATGTTGGAGATCAGTTTGAAGTCATCGAATACTTCGAAGTAGCTAGAAAGCTCAAGGACAGCGAAAAGAAGGTGTCTCCCAAGGAGAAAACGGAGTAATCCGGAAAAATAT
>CAZVEL010000403.1:0-4770 GCA_964626305.1 uncultured Treponema sp.
AAGAGCAACACGAGCAGCAGAAACAATACCGGAAAGGAATACTTATTCATGAGAACATAGTACCCCGACACCGGCATAACGTCAAATATCTTTTTATCAATTCCTTTACGGAGTTCTGTTTTAACAAGTGTTGACTGTCGGTTCGCACGGTAGTACAGTGATGCTCATGGTTAATGCGGTTTTTCCAGGATCTTTTGATCCACCCACTTTCGGGCACCTGAACATAATTGAACGGGCACGACTCATATTCGGCGAGGTTCATGTCGTCGTAGCGGTAAACCGGGAAAAGAAATACACTTTTTCTGCAGAGGAACGGGTTGAACTGATCCGTGACATGGTAAACCAATGGGATAATGTTCAGGTGCATGCCTGGGACACCCTTATTGTGGACTATGCACGAAAAATACAGGCCCATGTACTGGTACGCGGCGTGCGGAATATTACGGACTTTTCCTATGAGTTTGATCTTGCCATGATGAACCGCAGCCTGAATCCCGAAATAGAAACCGTGTTTCTTTCACCCGACCCCCAGTTCTTTGTTCTTCGTTCAAGCGCCATAAAGGAGCTTGCCGCATTCGGGGGTGATGTTTCGTCCATGGTTCCGCGAAATGTTGCTGATCTTCTGACACAAAAGCTCCGCACTGATGTTATTTCGACAAAAAACGAAAAAGTGTAATGTGACGCTTGACATGCATTGCGTAAGTCGATAGTATCGATTTAATATTTGATTTGACAATCACGATATGGAATTTATTTTTTTGCGAGGTTGATGATATGGCAGTACCAAGAGCGAAAACGTCAAAAGCCAGAACCCGCCGCCGTCAGGGAATCAATATGCGCCTGAGCGCTCCGACCCTGGTTGAATGCGGAAATTGTGGAAATCTTGTTATGACTCACCGTGTGTGCCCCAAATGCGGGTTCTATCGCGGACGCCAGGTTTTAACACCTGAAAATAACGGCTAAACCAGAGGAGCATAGTAATGGACGAATTGTTTGAAAAAATGCAGAAATTGATCGCGGACAAACTCGAGATCGAGGAATCCAAGATCACCCTTGATGCCTCGTTCCGTCAGGATCTTGGTGCAGACAGCCTCGATACATACGAGCTGGTCTATGCCATCGAAGAGGAAATGGGAATCAGCATTCCGGACGAAAAGGCGAACGAATTTGAGACCGTACGCGACGCGTACGACTTCATCAAATCCCAGTCCAAATAACCAATCTCCGGCAGGGAGTTACGCAATGTTTGCATTTCGTCAATCGGTGACGGGCGAACGGAAGCAGGAGCTTCTTGCCTTCCAGCGGCAGGCCGGGTTCCGTTTCAAGGATCTCGGCCTGCTTGATTTGGCCTTTCATCACCGATCTTTTTCCAACGAAAACAACAAAGACAGAGTAAATAACGAACGACTCGAATTCCTCGGAGATGCCGTGCTCGGTATGGTAGTTGCTGCGCGTTTGTATGAGTGTATGGCGGACCGTCCCGAAGGTGATCTGGCGAAAACAAAATCTGTTGTTGTCTCCGAAGGAACCCTTTCACAGATTGCACTGGATCTCGGCATGCCGGATTTCATGATTCTGGGAAAAGGGGAGCTTATGTCCGGGGGTAAATACAAGAAAGCAATTCTTGCTGATGCACTCGAGGCGATTATCGGAGCCTTGTATCTTGATTCCGGGTACCGTTCGGCTGAAACCTTCGTCCTCTCGATCATGGATCCCCAGATTTCTCTGGTTCTGGAAAACAGACATGCCCGGGATTTCAAGACCATGCTTCAGGAGCATGTACAGAAGACAAGCCGATCCATTCCACACTATGCTCTTGCACGGAGAACCGGGCCGGATCATGACCGGACCTTCTGGGTTACGGTGGATGTGTGCGGAACCATATATGGTCCCGAAAAGGGCAAGAACAAAAAAGAAGCTGAACAGACTGTTGCTGGTGTAGCCTGTCGTGAGCTTGGATTGCTCTAGGTAGTGATATTTCGTTCCCGGCAAAATGCCCGGGCTATTTCAAGCAGTTTTTCCTTCGTATTGAGTTCCGGATCATCCAGCACCGCCTCATGAAGCTCGTGCAGAACAATACCGATAGTTGGTCCGTTCCGTATTCCGGCATTTTTCAGATCATTTCCATTTACCGCAAGATCCCGCAGTGTGAGTCCCTGTTTTTGCGCCAGTATGGTGTCTATGCGGCTTTTCAGTTCAACAAGGTCGGGAAGCGGTGCGTTGTGGCCGGAAATTGCCGCGGTATCGGCCCGGCGGAGCGAAAAAAGGCGGTCAAGGTTTTCAAGACCTGCCGAAACCAGAAAGCGGCGAACCGCCGCATCGGACCATACCGGTTCGTAGTGGAACATGTGCATTCTGATCAGATGACATACTTCAATGACCGTGCGGTTGGGAAATTTGAGCCGTTCCAGTATTGTTTTAGTCATATCCGCAGAGACTGCTTCGTGGTTATAAAAGGTAAAATTACCGTGCTCATCTTTTTTTCTGGTGCGGGGTTTCCCAATATCATGAAAGAGTGCTGCCAGGCGGACCACAAGATCTTCACGGGGAGAAGCAGTACAGGCATAGAAGAGATGGTCGAGAACATCAAAGCGGTGGCGCCCTTTTTGTTCAATGCCGCGGCATTCGGCAAGTTCCGGCAGAAAGAGTTGGAGAAGACCGGAGGATTCAAGATACCGGAGCCCGGTAAGGGGTTCCCAACCGGTAATGAGCTTGACGAGTTCTTCACGGACGCGTTCAATGGCAACCCGCGCGGTAACGGGCAGAGCAGGCTGTATGGCATCAAAGGTCTTCTGTTCAATGGTAAATCCCGGCAAGGCTGAAAAGCGGACTGCTCGAAGTGTTCTCAAGCCGTCTTCTGCGAATCGTTCTTCCGGATTCCCTACGGTACGGATTATCTTTTTCTTGATATCCGCTCGTCCATCAAAGGGGTCCACGATTTTTCCGTCAGGCAGGGATACGGCGATGGCATTCATGGTGAAGTCTCGCCGGGAAAGGTCTTCTTCTATTGTGTCGGCATAGGAAACCGCATCGGGATGTCGACCGTCGGAATATCCCTGTTCGGTCCGGAATGTGGTACACTCGATCATGTGCCCGCGAAAGGGTATGGTAACGGTACCGTGATCAATTCCGGTCGGAATAACCCGGTGAAAAAGAGTTGATACCTCCTGTGGACTTGCATCAGTGGCAACATCCCAGTCTGTCGCCTTTTTTCCGAGAAAGAGATCCCGGACTGCGCCCCCAACCAGATACACTGAAAAACCGGCGCTGGTGAAGAATCGTGAGAGATCCTGTAAATTTTTGTGAACGGGTACCGTATTCATGCCGGGATCAGTATAATGAATAAGCATAACCAGGGACAAGTGAGGTAGTATGAGAGGATTACTGTTTACCGGGGGTAGCCGGCCCGACATGGAACAAGCACGGAAATTCTTCGGAAAACCGGATGCGGTGTATGCGGCTGATTCCGGTATCGCCGGTGCCCATGAAGCAGGCTTTGAACCGGATTGTATCGTGGGTGATATGGACAGTATTGAAGACCCCGCCATTCTGGATTCACTTGATCCGGCCCGTGTGTATCGTGCGGAACGGGACAAGGACCTCACCGACACGGAACTTGCCCTTTCACTCATGAAAAAAAACGGTATTGCCGAGATTGTCCTGGTTGGTGGGGGAGGAGGCAGAATGGACCATTTTTTTGCCCTTGAGAAGCTGTTTTCCCGTGATAATCCACCATGTATCTGGATTGGAAGCCAGACAATCGCTTTTGTTCTTGATAAATCCGGTCCCCGGGACCGGATTGCCGTAAGCGGACTCGCAGACGAGACCATTTCCCTGTTTCCCGCAGGGAACGGCCCTCATCAGTGTGCGGCAACGGGCCTTGAATGGCCCGTGGATTCCCTCGAATGGGAAAAAGGCGACTACAGCCTGAGTAACCGTGCGAAATCGGTACATTGTTCAATACAGGCGCTTGCCGGCCGATTTTTGGTAATACTACCGCTTTCCGGTGGCTGGATGGATGATTACCGCGACGTGGAAAGCGGATGATTCTCCGGTCCGGCACTGGTAAAGAACTCAATAAGGACCGGATACCGGGTAAGCAATTCTCCCCATCGTGCAAAACGTTCATACGCAATGTAATCGGAAACAGAGTCGGCTGCGCTTTCAGACGCGACCCGGTTCCAGAGAATGCGGCGCTGGTTTTGGTAGGTTTCGTAGGTTTCTGCCGCTGAAATGTATAGATCGAGATCGGGGAATTGATCGTTTTCTACGGAAACAGAAACAATTTCAAGGTCTGAGCCCGAACGTACCAGTTCTTCGGCTATTTCCTTTGCCAGATTTTCCGGATGAATATTTGCTGCTCCTTCGGCGGCTGCTGCGGGAAGCACGCTGCCCAGAACCGTTTCAGCGGCGTTCTTTACCCGGACCTCAAGTGTTTTGGAAGCCCATTTGTCAAGAGCCGACTGTTCCAGGATTGCGTGAGAATCAACGAGTGACGGGAGTGCGTCGGGTGAGACACGAGCCACGGTTTCACAGGTGAACTGCCATGAAAAATCGGGATTCCCCTCGATCATGCGGGCATAGAGGCTTCCCGAAGGAAGTGTTCCCGAAACGGGAACCGAATGAGACACCGGTGTAAGGGTAAAGGTGTGAATTTCAGAATTGGTTGGGAGTAAAAGTTCCCATTGCCATCTGAACACACCCGGTTCGATGGGCATATTGTCCACTCCACCGGTTTTGGAAATCATGACACCGTAGTGGCCTGCGGGA
>CAZVEL010000404.1:0-3753 GCA_964626305.1 uncultured Treponema sp.
AATTACCGCGGGTCAGGAAAGCGACGAGTCCGGCCATTCCGTTCCCGTCTTGCCGGTGCACGCGGCGGTATACGGCGTTAACTTTTTTCTTGACGAAAACACCCCGGTTGTGGCATACACTTCCGAAAACACCGCCGTTGAGCTCAAGGTAACGGATATTTCCTCTGATGATACAACCTTTACCCTTTCTTTTGCTGACGGCTCCAGTGTTTCGTTTTCTCCCGAACGCCGTGGAGACATCCGGGCTCTTGAGATCCGGGCTTCTCTTTCAGACGACTTTCAATCCGTTTCCCTACCGTTCAAGCTGTCCCGGAGTGCCCGCGTTGAGCCGGTAGGGGCTACGCTGATAATCCGGTCGGGAAAGGAGCGTTTTGCCTTCATTGGCACCACGTTCACCCATGACGAAGAAGCTGCGATACAGCGGTTGGAGATAGAAGCTTCCGCGCCGACAGTGTACTATCAAACCTGGATTCCTGCAAAGGGTGTGAACCTTGAAGCACTGGCCCATAATCCTGCGGCAACGGAAGAACAGTATCGTCTGCAACAGGATCAATTTGCATCGGCGGTTCTTCCATTGTTCCGGGCTGCTATTTCCTCTGGAGCACTCAATGAAAAAACGGTAACCGCCTACATTGCAGAAATGGGCCGGATCGGTATGTACCAGACGGCGCTCGATGCAGTTCCCGATTCATTCAAACGTGGTTCAGCCAGAACCTACCTGTCTTCTCCGTTCCTGAACACCCTTGAACGGTCCTGGCAGAGCATGATTGCCCGTGATCGTGAAGAACGCAGTCTTCTTTCAAAACAGTTTACGGAAAACAACCCCCGTGTATTCGAATTTCCCCGGCTCGTGCCGTTCCTTATTGACCGTGGCAGTTCCGTTTTTCTCGACGACATTATCCGGGTTGCATCTGCTGTTGATTTGGCGAAACTGACACCACTCCAGGCGGCCGGACTTCTTGAGATAATGCAGGACATGCAGTTGTATTCACCGTCCCGTTCGGAATCGCTTCTGTTGCTGGCGGAAACCTGCGAACGGGTAATCAGGGAAGCACTCGTACAGCTGCAGGACAAGTTGTATATAACAACCGGAGAAACGACTGTTGATACGCACGATGCATTGCGTATCGCGCATATTCTTCGCCGGTATGGAACACTGAGCAGTACAACCGCGCCCTGGCTGGCTACTGGAACGTTGCTCTATACGTCACTTCTTTCTCATGCTGAAAAGGGTGCCAGTCTCCCCGTTTCATTCGAATCTCCGGTTCCGGGCGGCACCGCCAACGGAACACTGGTTGCGGAAGAGAAGAAAATGGCGCCCGAAGATTTGTACCCGCTGGTTATGAATGAAAACTCCTGGTATCCGCGGTCTGTTACGCTTTCACGCGAAGCCGGTTCCGGTGTATGGGCCTGGACGGCGGCCCGGTCCATAACGTTTGCGGAAAATCCCGACGGAAGCGTCCGGTATCGGGTACAGTTTCCCCGCGGACAAAGTCATTACCTGGTACTCAACGGGATCGGGCAATTTACCCGTATTCAACTGTACGGTATGGATTTCAGAACCGATCCGCGTTTTGAAAGCTACAACTCCTCGGGATACCGGTATAATGCGGAAACCCGCACGTTGTACCTGAAGATGCGGCACCGTGAGGAATTTGAGGACATTGTGATCTATCATGGTATTCCCACGGAAAATGAACGTGAAGATGCGCCTGTTCCTGAAACAGAAGCAGTCTCGCCGGATCCGGATCCGGAGTCGGCCGGCACAGCTGAAGCAGCCCTCGACGCAGCAGATCAGTTCTGACCGGCCGCTTCCATCATTTTTTCCAGTTCTTCCGGTGTGTCACAGACGAGACTCGCCGCGAAATACAGTGCTATTGCCGACTCGGTCACCAGATTTCCCATGGGAATTGCTCCTTCCCGCCACATGCGCCGGGCGGTCGAGTAACCGGAAAAATCAACTGTTCCTTCCTGCTGCGAAGTACAGAAAAAAGTACAGTTTTTCTTTCTTCCCCGTATCAGAAGGTCTTTGAGAGAGTATGCACTTTCCTTCATGTTCGCTGTTCCCTTTTCATAGAGTTCAAGAAAAAAATGCGAGACGTCGTATTCTGTGAGTGCGAGGAGCCGGTCGGCCCGGATTCCAGGGAAAATCCGACACAGGTGCATGCGGTTCGCCGCTTCAGAAAGAATCTGGCTCATGACGTAGGGGTCGGTATCTGTTTCATCGCAGAGGAGCCCGGAACCGGTATGGACCGGTTCTCCGGAACAATTCCAGTTGGTAAATCCGATTGTTGTCGGACGGAGAAATTTCAGGTTGAGAGGAGAGAAAACGCGCTCGCCGAACACCACATAGACTCCGCCGGACTTTTTTTTGGCAAGGGTAATTGCCCGGGCCAGGTTCTGGCGTGCTTCGTCATTTTGACGACCGGAACCAGGTTCACGGGGAGGAGTATTAGACGCGGTAAAGACAATGGGAACCCCCGCGTCGGCAAAAAGCCAGTAAATGAGGGGGGCCGTGTAGGAAAGCGTGTCTGTCCCATGGGTTACCACAATACCGGTGGCAGTTCCCGAGGAAATACGGTTGGCAATGGCATGAATAAGAGCGGCCCAGTCTTCCGGTTGTATTTCTTCGCTTAACAGGTGGTCGCGTGTAATACTTTCAAACCGGACATGCTCATGTTCAAGCTCCGGTCCAAGAAGTGATTGGAGGATTTTTTCGTCGCCGCCGGAAATTTCTCCTTCGCGGACGCTTCCCGATATGGTTCCTCCCATGGGAAGGACATATACCACACTGATGTTGAGTTCTTCCTTGAGCAGGGCTTTGACCATGGTAGGTTCTGCGAGCCCCCGGGTTTTCTTCATGATGATACCGGTAAGAAATTCAAGTGGTCCCATATCGCCTTCGCGGAGACGGGCTGTTTCAGTTTCGTTGTCCGCTATGGTTTTTTGAACCATGGACCGAAGTTCCTTCGGATCAGTAATGAGCTGCCAGTTATGCTCCTGCAGCAACAGGGCGGGATCCTTGTCGGTCTCGAGTACTGCCTGGATGAGTTGTTTTGCGATTCTGCTGTTTATGTTCCGGTTGTGGTACATGGTCAGGATGGTGGCAAAGCGTCTGGGAGAAAGCGGTGATTCCTGGAGTGATTTGCTCTCTTTCCGAAGGAGCCCGGTTACATCGGACATGAGCCAGTGCGCGGTTTCCATTGGCGGGGCTCCCGCGGCGATGGTCTGTTCAAAGAAATCTGCACGTGCTTTTTCATCACATATGAACTCGGCACGTGAACGCGAAATTCCCCATGTGGCAATGAGGCGGTTTTGCCGTTCTGAAGGATGTTCTATCGCGGAGGCATGGAGTTCCGAGAGCAATGGTGCCGGGCAGGTGAAGACCGGTGCATCGTTGATGGGGTCTGTTTCCAGGGCCGAAACAGAGTCCCTGGTCTGATAATGTTCGGTCAGTCCCTGCCGTTCGTTCCATAAGCGGCTTTCGGAGGTTACCAAACCACCAGAGGTGAGTATTTCCTCCTGACGGTGCAGTTCGGCGTTTATGGCTTTTCGGACGAAGTTGAATGAGTTGAGATTCCGGAGTTTTACAAAATAGTCCGGTTTTTCCGGATATTTTGCAAGCGCGACATAGGCGTTGCAGCGGATCATGGCTTCAACCGGGGTGCCCCGCAGCAGGCCCATGTACTGGATGCGGCGGCGTAATTCGGTAAGAAAAATCTCTGCTTCCTCGCCAAGCTCAAAGTTGGCTCC
>CAZVEL010000405.1:0-2822 GCA_964626305.1 uncultured Treponema sp.
ATCAGGATCGTGAATACCAACCATTTTATTAAGAGCAGGATGGATGCATTTACCAACCGCGATTTTGAAAAATACCTGATAGAACAGAGAATAAACCACATTGTTGTTACCGGCATAGACGCCGAAGATTGTGTCGACAAGACGATTAAAGGTGCCCTTGACCGCAGCTATCATGTCACGGTCATTGCCGATGCCATAGCGACAGCATCGGATGAACGGCGGGACCAGAAAATAACGGATTTCAAAAATCTTGGTACAGAGACATTGACCGCGGAAGAATTTATGGAGCGTAATCTCGACACCGGAAAATAGTACGGCTTTCTGTGAAAAATAGTCCAGATCGAGTTCCCATGATTTCTACAGTCCAGCCGGGCGGCAAAAACGATTCTGCAGAATCAGCGGTCGCGGGCAATTCGGGGTAGACCGCTTCGGGAATATCGTACGCGATAACCGGGGCGAGGAATACGAATACCATCAGGACCAATAATGACGAACGAAACAGGCATTTCATGAACAGCTCCTTCCCCGGCAGAGAAGTGCCGGTATGGATCAATACTTATCCCACCGCTCCTGTCTGTTAACATCAATTATTATGGACTCACCGTAATTTCTATTCTATAATCAAACCCATCATGAACAATACTGCGAAAAACTGGTCAAATACCATTACAGATGAAATCGAGAAGGTGTTTTTTGGAAAGCGGCGGGTTATTAAAAAACTTTTGTGCGCGCTTCTCGCGCGTGGTCATGTCCTCCTGGAGGATGTACCGGGAACCGGAAAGACGATACTCGCCCGGGCGGTTTCCGCCGTCCTCGGTGCGGAATTTACCCGCATCCAGTGTACCCCCGATCTTCTTCCAGCTGATGTGCTCGGAGTCTCGGTATGGTCGCCCGAGAAGGAACAGTTCATATTCCGTGAAGGGCCCATCCTCTCCAATATCGTACTGGTGGATGAAATTAACCGCGCGACACCACGTACCCAGTCGGCGCTTCTTGAGGCCATGGCGGAACGGCGAGTTTCCATTGACGGCAAAATACTGCCATTGCCCGAGCCGTTCTTTATCCTTGCTACCGAGAATCCGGTTGAGTTTGAAGGAACCTTTCCGCTCCCGGAGGCACAGAAAGACCGATTTCTTTTATCACTTTCGGTGGGGTATCCTGAAGAAGCCGCGGAAGCCCTGATGCTGGAAAACCAGCGGAGACTGGACCATCCGGTTCATGACCTTGCGGCAATAAGCTCGGCAGATACAATTATCGCCATGCAAAAAGAAGTCGTAGCCGTTCATGTCGACGAGGCCCTCAGGAATTATATGCTCGCTCTGGTTCGGACGAGCCGGGAAGACTCGGCGGTGCGCCTCGGCGTATCCCCCCGCGGGACGCTTGCCTTGTACCGTGCCTCCCAGGCAATGGCGGCCATGGACGGCAGAAACTACGTGGTGCCCGAGGATATTCAGGAGATTGTGCCGGAAGTATTCCGTAAACGAATCATTCCCACTCCCGAAGCATCTCTCAAGAACGTTACCGCAGACCGTATTGTCGCGACCATTCTGGACAGTATCCCGGTCCCCTCGCTCAAGGCTGGCGCATGATCAGAAGCTTTCTGTGGCCTTTTTTGTTTTATTTTCTTCTGTTTTTGACCGCTTCTTCCGCGTTACTCAGAACAGCGGCCGCGTTTCTTTCCGCACTGTATTTGTGTAATGCCCTCTACCTGTTCATACTTTCCCGAGCCATAACAATACAGCGCCGCGATACGGTTCTCCGGGTATATAAAAACTCCCCGCAGATCGTGGAGCTGATACTGGAAAACCATTCCCTTCTACCCCTTTTTTCTGCCATATTGCAGGATGGCGGGGAGCATCGGATGCTGGTGCATCTGCGTCCGCGTGAACGTAAACTGGTCCGTTATACACTGATACCCGGAGAACGGGGAGAGTTCAAACAGGGACCGGCCAGTCTGCTGATAAGTGATCTGATCGGAAATTACCGGAAACGAATTGTTGTAAAGGAAGATGCCCTCCTGATTGTCTATCCATCCCGGCAAATGCTTTCCTATCAGCCGCAGCGCGGATACCCGCTTGGATCGTTGCGTTCTGCCTCTCCCATCGATGAAGATCCCACCCGGTTCAGATCTGTACGCGAATATGTGCAGGGCGATGAACTTCGCAGAATCAACTGGAAAGTATCGGCAAAGGCCGGCACACTGTATTGTAATGAGTACGAGACCGCCATGGACAGTCCCCTGATGCTTTTTCTGAACCTGCATCCGGAATCCTATCCGCTTCATTACCGCTATCTGCTCATGGAACAGGCCATAAGCTTCGGAGCGTCCCTGATATCCGAAGCCGCGGGGCAGGGCCAGGCGGTGGGAATGGTTTCTACTGCTGTCATGCGCGGCAACGAAGAGGAATTCTGTATTGAACCGGAAGGCGGCGCAGCGACAGCCCTGCTGGACATACTGGCCCGCCTGAGTCCGGGAGCCCGGCCACCCTGGGACTGTTTTGTCCGGGCCGCTGCCACACTACCGTATCGGACCCAGGCCTGGTATGTCGGTCCCGATCCGGGCGACCAGTCTTTTACGCTCTGCCGGGCTGCCGAAAAAAGGGGAGCTGAATTCAGACTGTATCTGACCCAGCTTCCGAAAGATACCGAAGATCGTCTGAAACATGAGCGGATATGGGTTTCAGCGCTGGAGATGCGAACCGGTGTATAAATACGATCAGTACCGCATCATTATTCATCCCCTCATTGCATTCGTGCTGCCGGCGAGTTTTCTTGTCAGTTTCGTGTTGCTCTCGACTGAACTAATCAGAGGAACCGATGCT
>CAZVEL010000406.1:0-1601 GCA_964626305.1 uncultured Treponema sp.
TCGCGTTTCCTGCGTTGAGGATAACGGCCTGGGCCTGCCCGTTCGCGACATGTTTCATGGAAAGCTTTACCGGTTCCGCTTTTACCCGGTTGGTGGTAAAAACCGCCGCTGCCGCGCAGGGGACTTCCGCCTCTACCAGTGCGAGATCTTCACTTGTTCTGCCTTTCTTTATGCCGCAATGGATTCCGTTTGCGGTAAAACCCGCGGGGGCGCATACCCCGCCGTCTATATGATGCATACCTGCTCCTTGATTACAGTACTACCATAGTACATCCCGTATATCCGTAACCGGTACAGGATGACAAAAAATTGGCCGGGATTCAATACCGTTCCGGCGGGAACGGGTCGATGGGGGGGAGTATCAGTACGCCTGACGGCGAAGACGGAGAAGGATTGTCCGGAAAATGAGTGTATTTGTGTGTTTCATACCGCTTCTCCTCTGGATAGGTTACACATATTGTATCGACAGATCCGCCACAGGGTCAATAGTTTTTATGTATAAACATGTATTTTTATGCAATTTTTTGCATATTTTTTCAGAAATGCATGGGACGCTTGTTATCGGCAAGCCGACGGGACAGATATTCACGATCCAGATCAAGCGTTTCCACGAGGAGCCGGGTTTGTTCGGCGGAAAGCAGGTTCTGTTCGGCAAAAAGATAGACCACCGCGCGCTCGGCAAGGAGCGGTACCTTGAGTGCATTCATGTGTTCGCGTGAGGGAGCTGGTCCTTCAACATAGAGGGACCGGAAGAGGCGGAAAAGTTCAGAAGACTCAGGATCGCAACACAGCGCGCGCAGTTCCGTTTCAAGCGGAGCGATATCCCCCACTACCGCTTTCTGGCCGAGCGGCTTGAGCGTAAAGTAAGTGTATTCCTTTCCGGGCAGGTAATGGTGCGCGTCGCAGCGGGTGCAGTAATTCGGTTCCAGAGGATTGTTTACGTCCCGGTCCCCTCCCACGATGATAAGCGGATCAAAAAAGAGCGCCGGGCACTCTTCACCGTCCACCACATAGTAGCGGTAAGTGTTGTACGCATTCTCGAGGCATTCGGGGTGTTCACAATAGGCAGAAAGCGGATAGATATCGGTGGAAGTCTCCATGAGAAGCCGGGCAGTCGCATTAAAAATCTCACCGCGGAAATTCAACAAAAGGGTCGGCATGACAAAGACGAGTCCTCGCTGTTCAGCCTCACGTTTTACCAGATACGCGAGACGCTCGTCGTAAAATGCGGCTTCATCGAGTATCCAGGTGCCCACATCGGGATTATCCCGGATGAGTTCCTCGAGATCAAAGGAATTGCTGATGGTTTCAATATTGTTCCCGCAACGTTCATAACCGCCCCGAAAGGCCAGTGCGTCTTCGGGATAATCGGGGAAGCGGGTGGAATCCAGGGAATACCGTACAAAAAAGGTGTTCCGACGGTCGGCCGTACCGATGCCGGCTTCCGGTTCGAACAGTTCCTTCTGGGAGCCGCCGCCACTGGTAAGCCAGGCAATGGACTCCCCTTTTCGGCGGGCAACTTCCGCATCCCGCCAGAGCCGGGCGGCGTACTCGGTTTTTCCGGATCCCATTGGTCCTATAACAAGGATAGTACGCGAAGG
>CAZVEL010000407.1:0-4582 GCA_964626305.1 uncultured Treponema sp.
ACCCGTCCGAACGAGCGGTCACTGAAAATGGCCTTCCGAAAAATGGAAGAGGCTGACTGTACTGCCTGGATTATCGCGCCAATCATGCAGGAATCCTGCATGGCGCTCATTCTGGCATCGGACGTCCCTCGTCCGTTCATCTGCATCGATTCTCCGCTTCCCGGTTCCGCCGCGCGTTCAACCATTGTGCAGGATCCGTTTCGCGGCGGGTTTCTTGCCGGCAGGCTCATGAATCTCTTTGTTCCCGGGGGAGCCCGGTTTGGCGTTGTGCGGCCGTACACCGGAGCGTACAACCTGAACGAGCGATTCCGTGGATTTATGGAATGGTTTTCGGGAACCGGAAACTGTCGGGTTGTGGACATTGTCTGCTCGGAAGAAAACCAGAAAGATACCTACAAGATGCTCGACACGGTGTTTTCCAGGAATCCCGACCTTTCCGGCCTCTTTACGGTTTCGTCCATTGCGCACAAGATCGCGGACTATCTTGAAGACCGTGATATGAAAAAACGCGTTCCGCTCATCGGCTACGATCTGGTACCGGAAAATGAGCGGTATCTGAAGAGTGGCAAAATTGACTGTCTTATTTCGCAACGGCCGGAGGAGCAGGGCCGGCTCGCGATTCAGGAAATATACAAAGCTTTCGTCCTGCAGGAAAAAAAGGGAACGTCCGTTTCCGTTCCGCTGGATATCTTTTTCAAGGAGAATCTCATATGACCGGAAAGAACGAATACTATGTTGCAGGGGCGGACTTCGGATCAGACTCGGTTCGCGTTGTCATTCTGGATGCGGCAGACGGCACCGTAATGGGGCAATCTGTTTCGTATTATCCCCGCTGGAAAAAAGGACTCTATTGTGATCCCCGGGAGAACCGGTTCCGGCAGCATCCAAAGGATTATCTGGAAAGTCTTGCCGAGGCGATTCAGGGCGCCCTTGGCGAAGCAAAACAAAAGATGCCGCAGCCGGAAACACTGAGCGAGCGACTCCGCGCTTTCTGTATCGACACAACCGGCTCAACGCCGGTACTTGCGGACACGAACGGAACACCTCTCGCGCTTCTTCCCGAATTTTCGGAAGACCCCGATGCCATGTTCATCCTCTGGAAAGACCATACCGCCGTCCGCGAAGCAGACGAGATAAACACCCTTGCGCGAAACTGGGGCGGCACCGACTTTACGCAATACTCGGGCGGTGTGTATTCTTCCGAATGGTTCTGGGCAAAAATTCTCCATACCATACGGAAAAATGATGCGGTAAAAAAAGCCGCGTATACGGCGATGGAACACTGCGACTGGATTACCGCCGAATTGACTGGTACCGTCCATCCGGAAAAAATAAAGCGGAGCCGATGCGCGGCCGGCCACAAGATGATGTGGCACGAAGCGTGGGGTGGCTACCCGCCCGGAGACTTCCTTGAAAAACTTGATTCCGCGCTCGTGTCCATCCGGGACTCTTTGGGAACGGAAACCTGGACGACCGACACTGTCGCCGGAAAACTAACTGCCGCCTGGGCGGAGAAACTCTCGTTGAGTCCTGAAACGATTGTCTGTGTGGGAGCATACGACGCGCACATCGGTGCGGTAGGCGGCGACGCGGCTCCCGGCGTTCTCGTAAAGAGTATCGGGACCTCCACCTGCGATGTCATCATCGGGCCGCGCGTACCCGCCGGAAAGACGGAAGCGCTTATCGGCGGCATCTGTGGACAGGTTGACGGTTCTGTGGTACCCGGCTGGATCGGGTATGAAGCGGGACAGTCGGCCTACGGGGACTACTACGCCTGGTTCCGGAAACTCCTTATGTGGCCGCTCCGGCATTTCGCCGGAATGGATCTCGCCTTTGTGGAAGAAGTGGAGAAGAAACTTATCCGCGAACTGGAGAAAGAGGCGGAAAACCATGACCCGGCGGAAACGTCGCCGGTGGCGCTCGACTGGATAAACGGCCGCCGCACACCCTGGGCAAACCAGAAACTCTGCGCGGCCATTCAGGGATTGAATCTCGGTACCGACGCGCCCGCCATCATGCGCGCCCTTCTGGAATCCACCGCGTACGGCGCCCGCGCGATTATAGAGACCTTTGAAGAAGGCGGGCTCCACATCGAAAAGATCATGGCCATAGGTGGTGTTGCCCGCAAGAGCGTTCTCGGTATGCAGATCCTGGCCGATGTAACCAACCGGGATATCCATGTAACGGCGGGAGACCAGTCGCCGGCAATCGGCGCTGCGGTTTTTGCTGCAACTGCCGCAGGGCTCTATCCCGACATCTTCACCGCGCAAAAGGCGTTGTCCGCCGGAACCGAACGGATTCACAAACCTGATCCGGTACGAGCGGCCGTATATAACACGCTGTATGAACAGTACAGAAAACTTGGAAGTTTTATTGAAGGAGAAACGAAATGATAGACCTCAAGAAATTTGAATTCTGGTTTGTTACCGGCAGCCAGTCCCTCTACGGTGATGATGCGCTGCAACAGGTCGCCGAAGACTCGAAAAAAATGGTTGCCGGCCTGAATAATGACGTGGTCTTTCCCTGTTCTCTTGTATGGAAAGAAACCGTACTGACTCCGGAAGGAATCCGCAAGACGCTGGAGGCCGCGAATGCTGATGAGAAATGCGCCGGTGTAATCGCATGGATGCATACCTTCAGCCCGGCAAAGATGTGGATTCCTGGACTGAAGGCGTACACAAAACCGCTTCTCCAGTTCAATACCCAGTTTAACGCGGCAATTCCCTACGATGATATCGACATGGACTTCATGAATCTGAATCAGTCTGCGCACGGCGACCGCGAGTTCGGACACATTACTGCGCGCATGGACCTTCCCCGCAAGGTGGTTGCCGGTCACTGGGAAGACAAGATAACCCGCACGCGGATTGCACAGTGGATGCGCGCCGCTTGTGCGGCCGCAGACGCGAAGCAGCTCCGTATCGGCCGCTTCGGCGACAACATGCGCGATGTTGCGGTTACCGACGGCGACAAGGTTGAAGCCATGATCCAGATTGGCTGGTCGGTTCCCTATTACGGAATCGGTGATCTGGTGGCGTACATGGACAGGGTATCAGATAAAGAAATAGACACGCTCGTTGACGAATACAATTCGCTCTACTCCATACAGTGGGGTTCAGACAAGGAGTATGCGCAGGAATCAATCCGGGAACAGGCGAGAATAGAACTTGCCATGCGCACCTTCTTCCGTGATGAAAACATCAACGCCTTTACCACGAACTTCCAGGACTTGCACGGTATGAAGCAGCTCCCCGGACTCGCCTGTCAGCGGCTCATGGCCGACGGATTCGGTTTTGCCGCCGAAGGTGACTGGAAAACCGCGGGAATGGTCCGCGCTCTCAAGGTCATGTCCGCCGGTCTCGATACTGCCTCTGGTGAGGGAACCTCCTTTATGGAGGATTATACATACAATTTTGAAAGCGGAAACGACCTCATTCTTGGCGCGCACATGCTCGAGATTTGTCCGTCGATTGCCGCGGGGAAACCATCACTCGAAGTGCACCAGCTCGGAATCGGCGGAAAAAATGATCCGGCCCGTCTGGTATTCGACGGCAAGAAGGGGCCGGCACTCTGCGCGGCAGTAGTGGATATGGGATCCCGTTTCCGCTGTGTGGTCTCCGAGGTACAGGTAGTACCGCCGAAAAAAGCATTCCCGAAGCTGCCGGTCGCCCGTGTCCTGTGGAAACCGGAACCGGACTTGACGACTGCCGCGGAAGCCTGGATACTCGCCGGCGGCGGCCACCATACCGCTTTTTCAAATGTCGTAACGCCGGACATGCTCGAGGACTGGGCGGAAATAACCGGTATCGAACTCGTTTCGATTAACGTCGGAACCACAGTGCGCGATTTCCGGAACATGCTCCGCTGGAACGCTGCGGCCTGGAGAAACTGATGGCGAATTATAAAACTCTCAAGGACCAAGCATGGGAGGCAAACCGGGAAATTCCCCGGCAGGGGTTGGCGCTCTATACCTGGGGAAATGTGTCCGCCTTTGACGCGTCTCTCGGGGTATTCGCGATCAAACCGTCCGGTGTTCCCTACGATGAACTCTCATGGGAACAGATGGTTGTCCTCGACCTGGAGGGGACCGTGATTGAAGGGAAACTGAATCCCTCGTCAGATACCCCGACGCACCGGATACTCTACCGGTATTTTTCGGAGCGGTCTCCCGGTGCGGTTACCGGCATCATCCATACCCACTCAACGCATGCGGTCGCCTGGGCGCAGGCCGCGAAAGACATTCCCCTGTACGGTACCACCCACGCGGATCATCTTCAGCTTCCCGTGCCATGCACGGCGTTTCTCGGACCGGAGGCGGTGGAGCGGAACTACGAAGAGGAAACGGGAAACCTGATTGTTGAAACGTTCAAGGAACGCAACCTTGATCCGGCGCAGGTGCCCATGGTGCTTGTTGCTGGTCATGGTCCCTTTGCCTGGGGCGCGTCCCCGCTTAAAGCCGTTTACAACGGAGCTGTTCTGGAAGAAGTGGCGGCCATGGCCCTGTTGACGCAACAGGTTAATCCCGCGGCGGTACCGCTACCGGAGCACATTGTCCGGAAGCACTACCTCCGCAAACACGGCC
>CAZVEL010000408.1:0-1933 GCA_964626305.1 uncultured Treponema sp.
ACGAGAAGTGTTGCATCGGTGCTAATCCGTTCGAGAGAACGGTTTTCTTTTCTGAGATCATCAAGCGTTTCAAGGGCGCCTGAACGTTCAAGATGATTAAACTGGGCAAGAACATCCGCTGAGAGTTGCATACAGTAATAATTGTAGATTCTTTTTCTGTAATTGTCACCAAAATCCGGCTAAATTCACCTTCGCACGGGCTGAAGAAACAGAATTAAAGCAAGGGGCTTCCAAAAACGGAGGTTTTAAGAAGATCCCTACTTTAATTCCCGGTAATTGTATCGTATACTGATGCTAATGGAACGGCAATTTGAAGGAAACGGTGTATGCTCCGGGTTCCTCATGCCGCACCCGCCGGTCCTTTTGCCGGAGATTGGTAAAGGACGCGAACGTGATGCCGAAAAAACCGGAGCAGCGTGTATCAAGGTTGCGACTCTTGCAGCGGACTATAATCCACAAACGATTGTGATTATTTCTCCACATGCCCCGCTTTTTTCCGATTATCTTTTTGTCTATGACGGTCCGGTTCTTAGGGGATCTTTTGCCCGGTTTGGCACAGGGGACCTTGTCCTTGAAGCAGAACAGGATGAAGAACTCCGGGAGGCGCTTCTTGCGCAGCTTGAGGCGGAAAAAATTCCTGCAGGGTCTCTTTCTCCACAACGGCTTGAAAAGATGGGATTTGAGGGGGATCTTGATCATGGGGTTCTCGTTCCGCTGTACTTTTTGCAAAAAGCCGGTACTGCTGCGAAAATTGTTGGTATTTCTTCCCCCGCAATGGATATTTCCGTTCTCAGAAAGATTGGTCAATGCATTGCTGCTGCATCCCGGGAGTCAGGCCGCAGGGTATGTGTTGTTGGCAGCGGTGATATGTCCCATAAGGTGAATCATGAAAGTCCCTACGGAGAAGTTCCCGAAGGCACGGAATTCGACCGGTTAATCTCGGCTGCACTTGATTCTTCAGACATGAAGGCCCTGTATCGTATTGACCCGGTTCTTCGGGTCCGTGCAGCGGAGTGCGGGTATGCATCGCTCGTCATTCTTTCCGCCTGTTTTGAAACACCCCGGTGTACCCGGTATTCCTATGAGGCCCCTTTTGGAATCGGATACTGTGTTGCGGCATTTGAACAATGAAAGGAGGTTCCTGTGAGCAATAAATCAGGACATGAGCCCATACCCGTGCAAATCGCGCGAAAAACAATCGAAGTATATATCCGTGAGGGACGGATTCTTTCGGTGGACGAGGTTCCAGCATTCGGGAAAACCCCCGCGGGCTGTTTCGTGTCGATTCACGCACATGGGTCGCTTCGCGGTTGTATTGGAACTATTCTCCCAACAAAAGAAACGATAGCGGCTGAAATCATACGGAATGCCGTATCTGCCTGCACAGAGGATCCCCGGTTCAATGTCGTTCGTGTCGATGAACTCGATGAGCTTGAGATCAGTGTGGATATCCTTTCTGAGCCCGAACCGGTTAAATCAATCGATGAACTGGACCCGGAAAAGTACGGCGTTATTGTAACCAGTGGCATCCGTCGGGGGCTGTTACTCCCGGATTTAGACGGGGTGAACACCGTGTATGATCAGCTCGCCATTGCCCGTCGAAAAGGGGGAATTGCACCGGACGAGCAATGCACAATTCTTCGATTCACCGTTACGCGGTTTTCGTAATGAAAGAGATTCGTGCTGCCTTTCAAAAGCGTTCTGAGGGTACCACTGATGTCCAGTGTTTGCTCTGTCCCCATGGTTGTGTCATTGCCGATGGGGCATGCGGGAAGTGCGGGGTCCGGGAAAATCGGAATGGCGTTCTTTATAGTTCGCATTACGGTGTTGTTTCGGCGCTTTCACTTGATCCGATAGAAAAAAAGCCGCTTGCACGGTTTAAACCAGGATCGGCCATTCTTTCCGCAGGCGGGTATGGTTGCAATTTTACCTG
>CAZVEL010000409.1:0-5076 GCA_964626305.1 uncultured Treponema sp.
GGTTCGCGAAGCACTGCCGGGAACCAACTGTGGTGCCTGTGGATATGCGGGCTGTGATGCACTTGCCGCCGCGGTAATCCGTGGTGACGCCCCTCCGGATGGATGTACCTCAGGGGGTGCCGAAGTTGCGAAAAAAGTGGCGGAAATCATGGGTGTCGATTCGGAAGCGATAACCCGTGTTGTGGTTCTCCGGTGTCAGGGAACCCTTGCGCATTGCAAACCAAAGGCGGATTATATCGGGGTTAAGACCTGCAAGGCCGCCAAGATTGCGGTAAACGGTACCAAACTCTGCGATTTCGGATGCATCGGATTTGGTGACTGTGAGGTTGCCTGCCCCTTTGATGCCATTCATGTTGAGGCAGACGGGATTCCCCATGTCGATTACGCGAAATGTACCGGCTGCGGTATCTGTGTCGCCGCCTGCCCGAATATCCTCCTTGAACTCGTTCCCAAAGACCGGACTGGAGCTATTGCCCTCTGTTCCAATCGTGATACCAAAAAGGCACAAGTAATCAAGGATTGCAAGGTTGGTTGTATAAAGTGCGGTAAGTGTGAACGGGTGTGTCCCAAAGACTGCATCAAGGTAACCAACGGTATACCGGTTGTGGATTACGATGTCTGTGATTCCTGCGGTGAATGTATCCGTGCTTGTCCTACCGGTGTATTGAAACTGATAGAAGACGTGGTCAGGATATCCTGAGCGTATGGAACATACCAGGAAATCCGGGATTGTCGCGATAATCGGCAGGCCCTCGGCAGGGAAGTCAACACTGCTTAACGTTCTTGCCGGAGCCAAGATTTCAATTGTGTCTCCCGTGCCCCAGACGACCAGAAACGCGATCCGGGGCATTATTAACCGTCCGAAGGGGCAGCTGATCTTTATTGATACCCCCGGGTATCATGATTCTGACAAAAAACTCAATATCCTGCTCAAGAGCATTGCGAAAGATCGTCTCCCGGAAGCCGACTGTGTTCTGTATCTGATTGATGCAAGCAGGGAACCGGGCCCGGAAGAAGCAACGATTATACAGCTTTTAGCAAAATCAGCGGAAAAACTCGTAATCGGTATCAACAAGGTTGACCGTGAAGATGCTCGTCCTGATCTGGTGCGATGTTTCCTCGAAAAGGAACTCCCCATGATTCCTCAGGAACGGGTTGTGGAGGTTTCCGCCGGCACCGGGAAAAATACCGGTGCGCTTCTCAACGCAATATTTGAGGTTGTTCCGGAGGGCGAAGCCCTGTACCCGCAGGAATACTACACGGATCAGGAGGTGGACTTCCGGATTGCCGAGATAATCCGTGAAAAAGCCATTCTCAATACCCGCCAGGAAATACCCCATGCGCTCTATGTGGAGATTGCCGACATGGAAATGAAGCGGAACGGGAAAGAACTGTGGGTACGGGCCTTTATTGTAGTAGAACGAGAAACCCAGAAAGCCATGGTTATCGGCAAGGGAGCCTCAATGATCAAAAAAATCCGCACTGAAGCAAAAGACGAGATGAAAAAGATATTCGACTATTATATCCGGCTCGATTTACAGGTCCGGGTACACAAGAACTGGCGGCAAAAAGATCCGGTTCTAGGACGACTCATGAAGCGGTAATTCTCTTACCGCTGTTCCACTGAACTGTCTGGACGGGCAATGTACACGATTGGCCGGTTCTTTGTGAAGAATCCGTTTTCCACCACCCCGGCAATACCGTTTATAGCTTCTTCAAGCTCACGTGGATTGCAAACCGTTCCCGGCGCCCAAAGACAATCAAGAATGATGTTGCCGTTATCCGTAATAACGGGTCCTGCCTTTTTTATGGCATGCCGGATGGCGGCAGTGGCTCCCAGCCGGAAAAGATGGGCCGTAACGCTGACCCGTGCTTCGGAAACAACCTCCACCGGAAGGGGAAACTTTGTTCCCAACCCGTCTGTTGTTTTGGATTCATCGGCAACAATCACAAAATGTGCGGAATTGTAGGCGACGATTTTTTCAAATAGAAGCGCGGCCCCGCCGCCCTTGATCAGGTTGTTGTCCGGATCTATTTCGTCGGCACCGTCAATAGCGAGATCAAGACTTCCACCGATTTCCTTCGAGTTGAGTGAATACACCGGGATGCCCAGTTCTTCGCAGGCAATGGTTGTCTGAAAGCTCGTGGAAACAGCACGTAAATCCGAAAGGGTGCCGTCACCGATGAGCTCGGCAATACGGTGTACTGCCGGCATGGCGGTTGAACCGGTTCCCAATCCGATACGCATTCCGGAACGGAGAAGTCCTTTATTAACGAGATCATTAACCGCGAACCATGCAGCCTGTTTTTTCTGCTCTACCACGGAAAGGACCTTATTCGGCATAATCGGCTCCTGTGAACAATTTGTACTGTATGTATGCCTGATATTGCAGCATGGTATGACCATTACATATCCGGCACCCGGCTTTTTGCGCACGCCGGAGCAGCCGGGTTTTTTCCGGCTTGTAGATAACATCATATACCGCTTCGTGACCGTTAAAGGCATAGAAATCCAGCGGGTCATGCTCCATTTCCGGAGCCATCCCGACATTGGTTGTCTGGATGATGACGTCGGAATAACTTTCCAAAAGTGTTCTGCTCCCCGCGTCCAGCGGGGCCCATTTGAAGTTATACTGACGGGCAAGATCGTACGCTTTTTCTGTTGTCCGGTTGAATATGCATGCTTTTCCGCGAAGTTCTTTTACCGCATGCGCAATGGCACGGGCTGCGCCGCCGGCTCCGATTATGGAAACCTTGAGTTTTCTCAGATCCCGTCTGCCGAGGAACTCGAGCAGCGCCCGGGCAAAGCCGGGGGCGTCGGTGTTATACCCATTCCAGCCATTCGCAGTACGGACTATCGTATTGCACGCACCTATTTCTCCGGTTTCTGCGGAAATCTCCGCGAGGTTCGGCAGGACCGTTTCCTTGAATGGAAAGGTAATTGAAAGACCGGTAATTCCGGTTTCCTCGGCAAATTCAATCGATTCTTCTATGGTGTCTGCTTTGACGGGGATATATACCGCGTTGATATCCTGATTCCGGTATCCACGGTTATGAATGACCGGACTTGAGGTTGCGGCAAGCGGACTACCGGTTACTCCGAACACCCGTGTTCCTTCGGTTATCCCCCGGAAGTTGTACACTTCGTTCAGTGTAATGGGGTCCATATGCCCGAGAGGATTATCCGAAGTACGGATTGCTTCTTCGCTGGAGACATAACAAATTGAGGAGCCGACGAGCGGAGCAAGAATCCGTGACGGAAGACCGTACTGTCCAATGGCAATAAGGATGAACTCTTCCGAAGAACAGCTTTTTGCTTCACGGAACAGACGGGTTACATCCGAAAGGTTGCGTGGTGTAAAGGCAATTTTTGCAATCTCATCTTTGGTACGCCGGAGCTTTCGAACCCGCTCAAGCAGATTTATTTCCGGCTCAGACATATTGTGTACGCTCCGGATAATTCGTGTACCGAAGGCCCGTGCCGCTTCTTCAATACTGGGAACCTGAAGATCTTCTTCGAGATCGATATAGGCAAAATTCTTGTGGGGGTCAATGTCCGCGAAGGCGAGACCCCGGGCGAGCAATGCGGTTCGGGCTCCTTCTCCTTCGATGTACTGCCCGCCGTCGGCTTTCCGGCGAACGGTCAGAACGCAGGGGATATTCGCCTGTTCAGGGAAGCTGCGGAACTCCAGGCGGTCTTCATGACAAAGACAATCCACCCGCAGCTCCGCGATATCAATCCATTGCCGGTACAGCTCAACGAGCGCCAGGTTTTCTCTGAGGGTAGGTGCGGTAAGAACAAGGCATACCTTGGTCTGCATCATTCTTCTCCGTCCGAAATGTCCGTCTGTTCTTCCGCATGTATTTCGTACGTGCCGACTTCCTTGTTCAAAATGGTGAGTACAAGAACCGTTCCGTCTTCCACCGCATAGGGGACGCTAAGTTCTCCTCCCGGATGCCTGAATGAGGCAAGCTGATAACGGTCGCCCATGGGGCTGATCGCGGAGATCTGAATCTGGAAGGGATACGGATATTCGGGAAGAGTTTCTTCAAATATACCATACACCAGACCGTCCGGTGCTTTGACCGGTACCGCCACAACTGCCGAAACCCGTGAAAAACTGGGGACAGCTACGTTTTCAGCCGGGGTTTGCGACACAACGGTTCCTGCCTTTTCCTCACGTTCGGGGTAGCGGGCAGAAAAGTCATACACAACTTCGCTCTTTGAAAGGTAATCCAGCATGTCCGGTATGGAAAGGCCGGTGATTGCCGGAACAGCAACCCGTTCATATTCTGGGCCACGGCTGACAACCACGGTTACCTTTGTCGGACCGGTTATACCGGTATCGGGAAGAGGATCCTGTTCCAGAATTGTTCCGGCAGGTTCCTGGGAATACCGGTAGAGGGGAGGCTCTTCGATTACAATCAGGGGTTTTTCCATGGAAGTAAACAGGGCCTGCAGGTTCATTTTGACATCGTCAATATGCTGTCCAACAAAGTTTTCCATTTTATCAATGACTATTCCCCGGCTCACGGTCAGTTCAATCCGTTTCCCGGCCTTTACAATTGATCCGGGGGCGGGGCTTTGCGACAGGATTGTTCCCTTGTCGTCCAGCCGCTCGGAATATCTGAGCTGAATACGGGGATACAATTCTTTTTCCTGCATTTCAATCATTGCCACGGAAAGATCCTTGCCGGTAACTGAAGGAACCATGACCTGTTCCGGACCCCGGATAAAAATGAAAAATAGTACGACTGCCGCGGCAGCTACCAGAAGAAATATGGTAGCGCCGGTAAGGAGTATCACGCGGGCATTCTCCCGAAAACGAGTGGAAAGTTCATTGAAATCTATGCGAAAATCTGAAAGATTAAAATTCATGGTTGGTTCCTCACTGCGGTATTTTTATTTCTTCCCGGTCGGCTGTTCCGAGTATTGTTCCGGTAAAATTCCTTGTTCCGTTCATGAATGATTTCCAGTCAAGCGGTTTTTTCGCGTGCCATTGCAGTGCTTCGAGAGCAAGTGCCCCGTTTCCTGTTTGTACCAGAATTCCTTCTTTTTTGTCTATGCCAATTACG
>CAZVEL010000410.1:0-2684 GCA_964626305.1 uncultured Treponema sp.
AAAAGCGGGTAAGACTATCCGAATTATAATAAACCGTTTGTTACCTGTCAAGCAGAACAAGAGCCAGACGGAACGCTTCACGGACGGTTTTACGCCGTATGCGGGTACGCGACCCGGAAAATTGATACAAACGGGACAGCATTTCCGGATTTCCTCCAGAGGCTGAACGCGCAACCGCTATCCATACTGATCCGACAGGAAGCTCAGGGGTACCGCCGCCGGGACCGGCGAGCCCGGTTACCGCAATTGAAATGCCGCTTCCGCAGCGGGAAAGAGCACCAGAGGCCATGGCACCTGCCACTTCGGAACTTACCGGGCCTTTTGCCATGATGAGTGATTCCGGTACTCCGAGAAGGGTCTGTTTTGCATTGTTGCTGTATGCCACAATGCCCCCCCAGTATATGGCGGAAGACCCCGAAACAGCCGTTATCGCAGAACCGATCATTCCACCGGTAAGGGACTCGGCGGTAACAAGAACAAGATTTTTTTCCCGCAGACGAGAAAAAAGCTTTCGTGCCAGGGAACTGACCGTCATCTATTCTCCATCAGGAGACTGCAACCGTGTTTTTAAAAGATCAGAACGCATCGTAAAAATATCTACCGGATCGTCGCTGGTTACCATCTCCACGGACCCTTCAAAAGAAACCCCGTCCGCAATCCGGAGCCGGGAAGCCGAAACATTGCCCTTGATGACACTGCCTGATTTCATCTCGATACGATCCGTTGCGGCAAGATCACCGGTTATGGCGCCTTCCACCGTTATGGACCCGGCATTCATGTGATCTACCGTACAGGCAGCCCCCTTACGGATTACCAGAACACCACCGGACTCAATTGAGCCCTCAAATATACCGGCAATCTGCAATTCCTCGGCGAATGTTAACACTCCGCGGAACTTGGTATTCTTTCCAAAAACGGTAACGTTCCGTTCCTTGTCTTTTTCCAGGAATCGAGCCATGTATGATCCTTATTTGGTTGTCATGGTGAATACACCGTCCCAGTCTTCAGGCGGTGGATTTTCAAGATAGTATGAACAACGTTCAAGATATAACCGCGAAGGACCGTCTTCCGGATCAAGTTCGACCGCACGGGCAAAGGCATCGCGGGCTTTGGCGAATTCCATCAACTTATAGAACCGCCTGCCTTCTGCGAACAAATCCAATACCTCAGTCTTCTGATCGGTAATCATTTCCTACTCGCTGTATGCCTTGCGCAATTCGTTCTCAAGAGAGGTAACAGCAATTTCCCTGCTCTTAAGCCGGATCGCCTCCTCCTGCAACTCGTCTATACGCTGCCGGAGCTTTTCATACTCAAGCTGACATGCCTGAACATCATTATGTATTGCGCCACTGTCTTCCATGACGGAACTGTCGCAAAGAGAGGAAAACTTTTCCGTGACCATCTCCACATACGCGAGAAGCTTCCGGTTCAATTCCTCCTGAAGCTCAATACGGGACTCACGCTTCTTGAGCTGATCGATGAGCTCATGATGACGAAGCACCGCACGAATACGCGCAAGCACCTCGGAAAAATTGAATGGCTTGGTGATGTAATCATCAACACCGAGTTCAAAACCTTCAATTTTGTCCTTTACATCATCCATCGCCGAGAACATGACGATGGGAACTTCACGCCACTGTGCGTACTCGTCATCATTCTTGAGTATACGGGTGACTTCCCAACCGGACATCTTCGGCATGATGTTGTCGAGCATGATGAGGTCCGGAGAAAATTCCTTAATCTTGTCGAGTGCATCACGGCCGTTAGCCGCTTTATCTACAACAAACCCGAGCTTTGAAAGCATCAGATCGAAGAACTCGACGTTGATTTGTTCGTCATCTACAATTAAAATCTTTTTTCGTGTTTCCATGGCTTTACCCGTATTGTCCTACATATGTCGAAGTCTTGTCAACATTCCAATCAATAATGTTGCTGTCGAAACCACCGCAAAAAGAATACCCCACAAATCGCCCCAAACCCGGTACGGAGTTTTTTGAAGATCAGAAATAACCGGAACCCTGCAGACAAGATACGTCTCCTCAAATTCCGGAGCCATCGCCACAATGCGACCATTCGGATCCACCATACAGGTTTGACCCGACGCCGTTGAACGTACCAGGGGAACACGATTTTCCACCGCACGGAAAACCGCCATGCTCATGTGCTGCCATTGACTCGGAGCGCTCGAAGCCCAGGCATCATTGGTCAGATTGACGATGGCACGGGCCCCCGCATTCACAAACCGGCGGGAAATATACCCGAAAGTGTCTTCAAAACAGATGGGCGACGAAAACGCCAGCCCTGCCGCGTTAAACACCTTCACCTCCGTGCCCTTTTCCCAGAAATGCGTATCATTCTCAACAAGAAGATCATACACCCAGGGGAACGCCTTGCGATACGGAAAATGCTCCGTGAAAGGAACAAGATGCATCTTTCGATACCGCTCCGGTTCTGGAGGAATAACATTCACCCCCGGACGGAATAAAAACACCGAATTATAGTCCACCCGGTCAAGATTACCATCCTCCGCCGGCGCAAGAACCGCATCATCATTACCCAGAACAAACGGAACCGGAGAAGCCTCCAGATAATCCAGAAGACGGACAACCAGATCGAACGAATCCCGGTTTTCCCGATACTTGTAATGCCACTCGATACGTGGAATAAATGCCGTTTCCGGCCAG
>CAZVEL010000411.1:0-4410 GCA_964626305.1 uncultured Treponema sp.
TCATGAAATCGGGGGGGATTGACGTAACCGGACGTCCCCGTCCCGTCGCGACCGACCGGACGGTGGAAATCCCCTGCGATGACGTTTTTATCGCGGTGGGAGAGACCGTGGATTCAGCCTTCCTGGCAAAGGCGGGCCTTCCGGTCCACAAGGACGGACGGCTGAAAACGTCCGGGTTCTCGGGAAAAATCAAAGGAAATATCTGGGCGCTGGGAGACGCCGTTTCAGGACCGGCTACCGCTGCCGAAGCAATGGGCATGGGCAAACAGACCGCACGCGCACTGGACCGTGAACTGATGGCACGGGATGTATTCGCGACCCTCTTTGCCGACTTTACGTACCCGAATGAAATCCCAGATGATCCGGGCAAGGGAAAAATGAACCGGTCCCGGTGTGTTCCCCCCGACCAGCGGCGGGGTAATTTCCAGGAAATTTCACTCGGGTATAACGGTGAGCAGGCCTTGCAGGAGGCTTCACGGTGTTTGCGCTGTGATGTACGAAATAATGCACGAAGCCCGTGGCGCTAGGAGGTAATGATGAATAATGACAACATGACAGTAGTAACCATCGATAACCGGACGGTCGCCGTGCCTACGGGGACTACCATTCTCAATGCCTGCAAGAGTGCCGGCATCAGGATACCCACGCTTTGCCATCTTGAAAAAGTGAGTACAAACGCTTCTTGCGGAATTTGCGTGGTTGAGGTTGAGGGGGCAAAGAGTCTGGTTCGTTCCTGTGTGCAGACGGTTTCATCCGGGATGAGAGTTCACACGGCCACCGCCCGGGTAATGACGGCGAGAAAGACCGTTACCGAACTCATTCTGGCAAATCATCCCTTCGAGTGTCCCACCTGCCTCCGCAGCGAGAGCTGCGATCTTCAAGAGCTCGCGGCGCAGATGGGTATAACTGAACAACATTACCCCGCAACAAAAAAACGAGCTGCTACTGATTTTATTGGCTGGGGTGTCATGCGGGACAACAACAAGTGTATCCTCTGCGGTCGATGCATCGCCGTGTGCCGGGAAGTACAGTCAGTCTCGGCTATTGATTTCGCCGGGCGCGGAATCAGAACCCGTGTCGCGCCGTTCATGGACAAGGCCCTGAGCGAGTCGGTCTGTGTATCCTGCGGACAGTGTACGGTTGTTTGTCCCACCGGAGCATTGACCGAGCGGGATCAAACTGACGAGGTTTTCGATGTACTCCATGATCCGGAGCTCACTGTGGTAGTCCAGACAGCACCGGCCATCCGGGCTTCGCTCGGAGAGGAACTCGGCATGCAGGACGGTTCGCTGGTTACTGGAAAAATGGTTACCGCGCTCCGGCGTCTTGGCTTTAATAAGGTCTTCGACACACAGTTTACCGCCGACCTCACCATCATGGAGGAGGGGACAGAACTTCTCCATCGTCTTTCCGCAGGTGGAGTGCTGCCCATGCTGACGTCCTGTTCGCCGGGCTGGATTTCTTTCATCGAAACATTTTACCCCGATCTGGTGCCGTATCTTTCTTCCTGTAAATCGCCCCAGCAGATGTTCGGTTCCGTGGCTAAAACCTACTGGGCGGAGAAAACGGGTGTTGATCCGTCAAAGATTGTCGTGGTTTCCATCATGCCCTGCACCGCGAAAAAGTTCGAAGCGAAGCGTCCGGAGATGCGGGATGCCTGGAAATGGTGGAAAAACAAAGGAAAAAAGGACAGCCCCTATTACGACGTTGATTTTGCCCTGACTACCCGGGAACTTGCACGGATGATCAAGCGTGCCGGTATTGATTTCACCGCACTTCCTGAAGAAGCGTTTGATAATCCCCTGGGTGAAAGCACTGGTGCCGCGGTCATATTCGGAACAACAGGCGGCGTCATGGAGGCGGCCGTACGCACCGCGTATGAAGTAGCTACTGGCGCTCCATTGCCCAAACTGGAACTTGAAGCGGTACGGGGGTTTGACGGCATCAAGAATGCATCATTACAGGTTGGTGATAAAACGCTGAAAGTAGGTGTGGCGCATACCTTGAAAAACGCACGGATTATTCTGGATGAAATTACCGCGGGAAAGAGCGAGTATGCCTTTGTGGAAATCATGACCTGTCCCGGTGGCTGTATTGGTGGCGGTGGGCAGCCGGTTGCTCCAACTTGGGAAAAGAGAGAAACCCGGAAAGCCGCAATTTACCGGGAAGACGAACAGCTCCCCCTTCGGAAGTCACACGAGAATCCGGCGATTAAAACGCTGTACTCAGAGTTTTTTGGAAAACCGCTCGGACATCTATCGCATGAGCTCCTCCATACGGAATACCGGAAACGGAAATGAGGGAGTAATTAAAAAGGCCGCAGGCATAATGCCTGCGGCTCAATTGATTTTTACCTGATTATTGCTCAATGGTATCAAAGTGTATTCTGATGACATTCCAGGACAGAGGAGAGATTGTCGCGGAAAGTACATCGTCTCTTATTTTTGAATTGCCGCCGGCTTTTGGTACAATTCTTGACGGTTCTCTCGCAGAGTTGCATGCCTGGGGGTCTGCATCCGAAAGTACCAGATGCTCGCAGACTGAAAGGTTCGTAAAACCGGTTGCGTTGACTTCCATGCGGAGATCTTTTGTTGTGTGCCTGTTCACACAAAAGAAGACCAGTTCCTTTTTTTCACGGTGTAATACGCAAATTGATTCAAGGTAGGGTACCTCACCAAGTGTGTCACTGTGATAGGCTTCCGATGAAATCATTGTTTGGAGAACTTCACCCCTGCCATACAGGGAACAGTGTAAAAATGGATAGTAAATGGTTTGCCGCCATGCATTGCCGTCTTTCTCGGCCATTATGGGGGCGATGGTATTAACGAGCTGAGCAAGGCAGGCCATACGGACCGACTTCGCGTGACGCAGCAGAACGATCAGAAAGCAGCCGACAACAAGCGCATCCTCCAACGTGTAGATATCTTCAAGAAGCTTTCTCCCTACCTGCCATTCATCCTCTTTCAATTCATTACCATCTGAATGATACCAGACATTCCATTCATCCACAGACAGTTTGACAGTTCTATTGCTCCGCTTTTTTGCCCGTACAAATTCCACGGTATTCTCCACCGTTGTTATGAAATTCTCGAATCTCACTGATTCGGCAAGAAAAGCTTCAAGATTGTTTCCTTCTTTCTTTGCATAGGTATGAAGTGAAATATAGTCTACATGTTCGTAGCAATGTTCAAGAACAGTTGCTTCCCATTGGGGGAAAGTAGGCATGCCAGGTCCGGAACTACCGCACACAACAAGTTCGAGTGACGGGTCAAACAATTTGAGTGCTTTGGCAACTTCTTCGGCAAGCTTACCGTATTCTTCAGCGGTTTTGAATCCGATTTGCCAAGGTCCGTCCATTTCATTTCCCAGACACCACACACGGAAATTATACGGTTTTTCCATTCCGTGTTTTTTTCTCAGGTCGCTCCAGTAAAGTCCTCCCGTATGATTGCAGTATTCAACAAGATTCCGTGCATCGTCTATACCGCGGGTTCCAAGATTGATAGCCATCATTACGTCGCTGCCGGCTTTCCGGGCCCATTGGTAAAACTCCTGCAATCCGACGGTGTTCGGTTCCACGGCTTTCCATGCCAGATCCATGCGCCGGGGTCGTTCTTCTACCGGTCCCACCGAGTCTTCCCATTTGTATGCTGATACATAGTTTCCTCCGGGGTACCGGATAATGGGAACTTGTAATTCTCGGACCAGTTCAAGAACGTCTGTCCTGAATCCCATATCGTCGGCACTTACATGTTCCCGCTGATATACACCACCGTATATTGCTCTTCCCAGATGTTCGACAAATGATCCAAAGAGCCGTTTGTCTACCGTGGATAGTATTAACTCGCTGTCAATCCTGATTCTTGCTTTACAATAGTCCATGAAAAACTCCGTTTGTTGCTGTTTGTTTATCCCTTGACTGCACCTGCAGCGAGACCTGATACAATATGTTTTTGGGCATAGAGATAAAATACTATGGCTGGTATCATGCTAATGACAAAGAAAGCAAGAATGATATTCCAGTCCGCAAGATATTGTCCCACAAAGTCCATGCTCCCCATGGGAAGCGTAAACTTGTCTTTGTCATTCAGTACTATAAGCGGGAGAAAGAAATTATTCCAGCTGGTTACCATCGCGAGAACCGAGATCGTCGCAATTACGGGTCTTGAAAGTGGTACAACGATGTACAGAAGAAATCCTATTTTTCCACATCCATCCATTCTTACCGCATCTTCCAGTTCTCCCGGTATTTGACTGATGAACCCCCTGAATATCAATATGTGAAAGGGTAAAAGAAACGCGGTCTGGGGCAGAATTACACCAATGTAACTATCAAGAAGACCAACTGTACGAAGCTGGATATACAAAGGAAGTATTGCAAGAGTCATGGGGAATAAAATATAGTGGACC
>CAZVEL010000412.1:0-11072 GCA_964626305.1 uncultured Treponema sp.
TTGAAAAATATAGTGCCCGGGACAACCCGTCCCGGAGGATTGAATCTCTTCATGCAAAGATTCGTGATACTGACCGCCGCATAACCACGTTGTCCATCATGGCCGCCCGCGATTACTGTGACACGGTTATGGATGAACAAGGCGAACAGAAATTGACGGAGAACGAAACAGCCTATGATCGAAGCCAGCCGCTTGAACAGGTGGCCACACTCCGTGCCGAAATTTCCAATACGCGTAAGAATATCGAAATCCTTGAAGCGGATCTCAAGGTTGCCGCTCTTGACCGTACACTCGTAAACATGGATCGTTCCTGTACGGACTTTGAAAAGAAGATTCAGCAGTATCGGGAACAGATAGAAAAGATGGAAAAGACCCGCGAGGATACAATACGTGAACGTAATACTCTCGAAGACTACCGGGATTCCATAAAGAAAACGCTGCGCTAACGAAGTATGGTGCAATTCTTCTCGTGACGAGGCTTCTCTTTTTTGATATACTCTGTCTGTTATGGCAAAAAAAACATCTGAGTATGACGAATCGAAGATAAAAACACTGAGCTCCCTCGAGCATATTCGGCTTCGAACCGGTATGTATATTGGACGGTTGGGTGACGGGTCGAATCCGGATGACGGAATTTATATTCTCGTTAAAGAAGTAATAGACAATTCCATTGACGAGTTCATCATGGGGAACGGTAAACGGATTGATATCCAGCTGAAAAACAACAAGGTTGCCGTTCGGGATTATGGTCGGGGAATTCCACTTGGTAAGGTTGTAGAGTGTGTTTCCGTTATCAATACCGGGGCCAAATACAACGATGACGTTTTTCAGTTCTCCGTTGGACTTAACGGGGTTGGTACCAAGGCCGTGAACGCACTTTCCAGCTGGTTTCGGGTCGTGTCCGTTCGTGACGGGAAATGCTCCGAAGCGGTTTTTGAACGAGGGGTGTTGAAAAAACAACGGACTGGCAAGGTAAAGCCCGAAGTAAAAAATGGAACCCTGGTAGAATTTATCCCGGATGAAGAGCTCTTCAATGAGTATGAGTTTTCGCTTGATTTCCTCCAGAAAAGAATATGGAATTATGCGTACCTCAACACCGGATTAACTCTCGTATTTAATGGTGAAAAATATATTTCCCAGAACGGTTTGCTTGATCTCCTGGAAGCCGAAATGGGTACCAGTAATTTGTATCCCATGGGGTATTACAATGGGAAGCAGCTTGAGTTTGCCTTTACGCATTCAAATAATTATGGGGAGAATTATTTCTCCTTCGTAAACGGTCAATATACTTCCGATGGCGGAACACATCTTTCCGCATTCAAGGAAGGATTTCTCAAAGGGATCAACGAATATTTCCGGAAAAGTTTCAAGAGTGAAGATGTCCGGGAAGGAACCGCAGCGGCTGTCGCGGTCAAGATTCAAGCGCCGATTTTTGAAAGCCAGACAAAGAACAAGCTCGGAAATACTGAGATACGTACCTGGATTGTAAATGAAACCAGGTCCGCGGTGGATGATTGGCTTCACAAAAATCCAGAGGCCGCGCGTCAGCTTGAACAGAAGATACTCGCCAATGAAAAGCTTCGAACGGAATTAAATTCGGTAAAAAAAGAAGCGAAGGAAGCGGCAAAAAAAATTGCCCTCAAGATACCCAAACTCAAGGACTGCAAATACCATCTGGGCGACCCGAAGAAGGGTGAAGATACCATGATATTCATTACCGAAGGTGATTCCGCTTCCGGATCAATGGTGTCGAGCCGGGATGTGTATAGTCAGGCTATATTCTCCCTTCGGGGGAAATGTGAAAACATGTATGGCAAGAAAAAAGCTGACATCTACAAGAATGCCGAACTCTACAATATGATGATGGCCCTGGGAATTGAAAACGATATTGAAGGCCTGCGCTATGCAAAGATCATTATCGCAACTGATGCCGACAACGATGGGTTCCATATCCGGAATCTCCTGCTCACTTTTTTCCTGAGCTATTTCGAGGAACTCGTAACCTCCGGACGGGTATACATTCTGGAAACACCATTGTTCCGGGTGCGTACCAAAAAGGAAACCCGCTATTGCTATTCGGAAAAGGAACGGGATCAACAGGTTGCTTCTCTGGGAAACTCTTCCGAGGTTACCCGCTTCAAGGGGCTTGGTGAAATCAGTCCTCGAGAGTTTGGGCAGTTTATCGGCAACGACATCCGGCTTTTACCGGTGAGTGTTCAGAGTCTTAAATCGGTACCGGATATTCTTGAATTCTACATGGGGAAAAACACCCCGGAACGGCGTGAATTTATTATGAAAAACCTGCTTGCGGAGGTGGACGTATAATATGGACTACATGAGAAGCCTTTTTAACCGCAACTTTCTTGAATATGCGAGCTATGTAATCCGGGATCGGGCAATACCCGATCTCGAAGACGGGCTTAAGCCTGTTCAGCGCCGCATTCTCCATTCACTGTTCGAGATGGATGACGGCAAGTTCCATAAAGTCGCGAACGTTGTTGGACATTGCATGAAGTACCACCCCCATGGCGACGCCTCAATCGGCAATGCGCTGGTGGTGCTGGCAAACAAGGAATTGTTTATAGACCGGCAGGGAAATTTCGGTAACGTGATAACCGGTGACTCCGCATCCGCTGCCCGATATATAGAATGCCGGGCCACACCCCTTGCGAAGGATCTGTTTTATAATCCCGATATCACAACCAGCATACCGTCCTACGACGGAAGGAACCGTGAGCCAGTTGCATTCAGGGCCAAGCTTCCAATAGTTCTGCTTACCGGGGCGGAAGGGATTGCGGTTGGCATGTCAACAAAAATCATGCCACATAATATCCGGGAGGTAATAGAAGCGGAGAAACTCCACCTTTCCGGCAAGAGTTTTTCGCTCTATCCTGATTTCTATAACGGTGGCCTCATGGATGTATCCGGGTATGATGACGGTCTCGGGAAGATTCTGGTCCGGGCAAAACTCGACACCTCGGATGAAAAAAGAATCGTCATCAGGGAAATTCCGTACGGAACAACCACGGAAAGCCTCATTGCGTCTATAGAAAATGCGGCCCGCTCGGGAAAGATAAAGATTTCTGAAATCAACGATTACACAACTGATACCGTGGAGATTGAACTCAAACTGCAGCGAGGTGTGTATTCAAATGACGTTGTAGACGCCCTGTATGCCTTTACCGACTGCGAACAGTCCATATCCTGCAACCTTCTGGTAATACGCGACAATATGCCTGTACTCATGACCGTAACGGATGTGGTAAAAGATCATGCAAAACGGCTTGTGGGCATTCTCAAGGAAGAGCTCGTGCTCGAAAAGGAGAATCTCACCGACAAGCTCCATATGCGGACTCTTGAACGGATATTCATTGAAGAGCGGATATACAAGCGGATTGAAACCATGAAAACCGCCGACGGTGTAATCAAAGCGGTATTAAAAGGTTTTGAACCTTTCCGTACCGAACTCATTCGTGAGGTTACCTCCGATGATGTTGAACGACTCCTGAAAATTCCAATCCGGCGTATTTCGCTATACGATATTAACAAGAATCGAGAAGAAGTGGCCGCGATCAACATACGGATAAAAGAAATCAACCGTCTTCTTAAAAATCTTGTTGCGTACGCAATTTCGGTTCTGGACGGAATTCTAAAAAAAATACCTGTTGAATCTGTTGACCGCCGGACGAAGATTATCAGCTTCACAAAGGTTGATGTTAAAGAAGCGGTTACCCGTAATTTTTCACTGAAATATGACCGGTCTTCCGGGTATCTTGGTACTTCGGTGACAACCGGAACTGAAGTCATGAAAGTGAGTCCGTATGACCGGATCATCATCCTTCGCAAGAGCGGGGTGTATACAGTTCTCGATGTACCGGAAAAATTGTTTGTAGACAAAGGCATGTGGTATTGCGGATTGTCTGATAAAGAGATCCTCTCCAAAGTTCTTTTTACGATCGTATACAAAGACGGAAAAACCGGGTACCCCTGTATCAAGCGCTGTCGCATTGACGGGTATATCCTTAACCGGGATTACCTTATTGTTCCCGATGACGCGAAAATCCTTTTTGTGGGAACGAAGGATTCCTTTGTGTTTACGGTTAAATATACACCGAAACCCCGAATCAAGACACGCTCGCAGGTCTTTAACGCCAAAGACTTCCGGGAAAAAGGTCTCAAGGCCCAGGGTGTGCGGCTGGCACCGCGCGAAGTTTCTTCCGTGATAATGGGTGTCCCCAGGGATACTTATGATGAAACCGGTACAACCGAAAAAAAGGCTTCGGGGAAGAAGGGTCCTGCAAAAATGAAGAAAGACGGCAAATAAAAAAACCGCCCTTACCGGGCGGTTTTTCTTGAACCAGTCGTTCGTTAATTGATGGTAATGGTTACTGATGTAGACGACCCCGTTGCCGGATTATCGGTTACACCAGTTCCAGGATCCGAGGCTATCGGCTGAACCGGAGACCGGGGCTCGGTACTCGGAAGCGTGGAAATGGCAATGGGTTTCATTTCCTTTTTCTTTTCGGTTATCTGGTTGCTTAGGGTGTCATTGGTGACGTCCATGTTCTGTCCGGCGTTTCCGGTCCTCTTTTGGCCGAATGAACTCGCAACTTCCACCGATCCCTCAAAGACCGTTACCTTGTCGCCCATTTCGAAAACCGTTCCACGTACAGACGCGGTTGCAACCGGGTTGCGGACCGAAAACCCGTTCCGTTTATTTTTATAGGAATTTACTTCGGCCTTCACGGTACCAACATCAAGGTATACTTCCGTATCAACTGCATCATCTTTTTCTGAAAGCTTTGTAAGGGTCATTCGGGTAAGCGGCTTTACAGAAAGTATTGATGCTCCGAGGCGTATGGTTGCGTTTGATTTGAACCCGGTTGAAATCATGGTTCCGGAATCCACTGCATCTCCTGCATTAAGCGCCTGCCAGGATCCTCCGGTTCCCTGATATTCAACCTTTCCGGTTACAGTTACCACTTCACCCTCCAGTGCTGGAAGGGATGCAACTGCGAATACGGTTAATATCACCACAGTAATGGCAACTATGTTTTTTTTCATACAAATCCTCCTTGAATGTTCAGGGCCTTACAAGTTGAATACAACCGTAAGTTCAGCCTGATACATCATGTCCTCGTCTTTCGGGAACAAAAGAGTTCCGTCAAACCGCAATCTGAGGTCGGTTGTTGCCATAAAACTAGCACCGGCATTGACTTCCGTTGCATTGTAGAGTCCGTCGGCCCCGTCTGTTTCCTTGGAATACATAAAGAGTGATGCTCCGAGATTTACGTTGAGAACGTCCATCGGTGTATAAAACATACCACCGCTGGCCCGCATGAGATTGGCATATCCGGCGCTGTACAGTGTACCCGCGCTCTGGAAGGTTATGGGAAGAAGATGGGAAAAGAAATCGTCTTCGCCTGTGGTGTACAAAAATTCCGCGTATACGTTTGTCCCGGGGGCGGGAAATGCGTCCAGGCGCGCAACACCGAGTATGGCATGCTCAGAATACGTATCGTCCGAGTCGAGTATGCCGGTCTGGAATGTTCCCGAAAGCGAATAGAATACCACCGGAGTAAACGGTCCGGTAACAGCCACTGTTCCGTAGCCGGTATGTACGGTTTCCACTGCGTCGGAATCAATCTGTTCCCGGAGATCGTACTGTCCGAGCGCTTCCACGACAAGATCCGCACCTGCAAAAAGTTCCGGGAAGAGAAGGGATGCTTTCGCGACTGCCCGTTTTGCACCGAACGCATAGATATCGTCAGTAAGGATGTCCTGAATATCATCCGTAGTCATGAGGTTCTTTTCCTGACGTGCATTAAGAAGACCGGTATACCCGACAAGAAATGAGAAGTTCCCGAAAGACCGGATTCCCTGAACCTCGACACCGTCAATTGCCTGGGAAAGTAGTATCCCGGTCGTATCCGATACCGGGAACCGGCCTGCATCAACGAGGATTTTCCCTTTTTCATCCTGTTGCACGGTGAAAGACATACGGAAGAGATCGATATCCACATAATAATCGAATTCGTCCACACCGGCAGGTTTTGACGCATAGAAGCTGCCTTCTACCGCCAGCGAGTGGCTGTTTGCGTTATTGAACGGAACGGTTGCCCAGAGGGTTGCCTTGTGATTAGTATTGAATTCCGTATCATTGGTTTTTTCAATTCCGCCGGTATTGCGCAACTCAAGACCGAAATCCGTAGCTGAAAGTGCTGCGGCAGCAAAAATCAACAGTAATGTAGCCAGTACTTTATAGGATGTCCGCATTAGTCTTCCTCCTTGTCCTGAAGCAGCAAGGCCCGGTTATCATGGCTTGCCGCAGCTGCCGGAGGTTCCCGGAGAACAACGCCGGGGTTTTCCTCAAAGAATTTGCTCACGGCCTGAACTGCTTCACGGCCGGAAAGCTTACGGTCCGGGTCGAATGATTTCCGCCAGAATCCGGTGGCTTTCATCTCTTTCCATGCGTAGCGGGGGCTCCCGGTTGCCGACCACATGAGTCCGCCTCCGAGCTCGTAGTTTTTCATCAGGAAGTAGGATACGGTTTTGGCTGTTATGGCCGAGTCAGGCGTATCCCCGAGCGGAAAGGTTCCAAACCGTTCGCACCATGTGTACGCTTCGAAAGGAGTACTATTCATCCCGGCTTCCGAGACGATCAGATAGGAAAAATCAAGATAGCTTGCTGTTTCATTTTCGAGTATGTCGGTTATCGTCGATGCTGACTGACTGAAAACCGGAACAACGAAAATGATACACAACAAACACGCGATACATTTTTTCATTGTGTGCTCTCCTCATCAAGAATTATGATTTCAACACGTCGATTTTTTCGCCGGCCCTCAGCTGTTTCATTCGATGCGAGTGGTTGTGACCCCCCGACGCCGGTAGACAAAACGGAGTCGGCGTCCCTGAATCCCGATTCAACCAGAAAAGTGGCTACCGAGGAGGCTCGTGCCGAGGAAAGTTCCCGAAGTTCTTCTTCGGTTGATCCGGGAACCGCGGCCGCGTGTCCCATAATGCTCAGCTTCCGGTTTCCAAGTGCGGAAAGGACGTTCCCTATTCCTTCAAGTTTTCTCCGCTCGGACTCAACCAATGTTGCGGAATCAGGTTCAAACTGTATGTTCTCGACAGACAGAACAACGCCTTCGTCCGCCTGTTTTACTTCGACATCAGAGACTTTCTGTGAAAGAATTTCGTCGGTAATTTGGCGGATGATCCGTTCGCGGACAATGTCGGTGGTGGTTTTGAAATCCTCCGCAATCTCCCTGCGGAACAACAGGGACGAGTTATCGGTAAAAAGATACTGGGTCTCTTCCACAAGCTGCGATTTTTTCGGGCTTCCGGATTTGTTGTCCCAGAACAAGTCGATTTTTGAGGCGCCGCTGAGCCGCTTGATGCCCGATCGTTTTGCGTCGGAGGCGGGCAGTACATGGAAGGGATACCATTCAGCTTTTATATGGTGGTAGGAACGGGATTCAATCGTCTCCATACCCACGTGGGTGTAGGAAACCTTTGCGGTAACGGCAACCGAATCCGTTATTCCGAAGGCGGAAAGATCATACAGAATTGTCGTGTCCGCTTTCCAGGTGCTTCCTGGTTCAATGGACGTTCGTGGAAAAACCGGCATGCCTCGAAGATGGTCAATGGTGCTCTGGTTTCTGGCAGCTTCTTCCTGATAGAGGGCATTCACGGTAACAAGTGCGGGTTTCTCCGAAATGGAATCCAGCCCGATGACTGATTCCTTGAGGGTGGTTTTTGTTTCATATTGTTGCCCTACGTTAGCCCGCCAGGTGAGTATCTCAGGATGTACAGGGGCAAGTACCAGGAGTATCAGGATGGTAGTTCCAAAACTTTTTACCAGGTTCATTGGACACCTCTCTAGTGATATAGTATATCATAAAAATCCAAAAAAAAAGACTTTTTTAAGACTTTTATACATATTTTCGTGCTTGTGTTATACTTTTTACTACGATATCGCCGGTAAAGGAGTTTCTCATGGAACACCGTTTTTCGTTCGGGGAATTGTTCAAGAAAAAAGTTGAGTATTTTTCCGCCGCTATTGCGCTCGTTGTTTTTATCCTGCTGTCCTTGTCTCCCTCCGGCAGTAATACGGAAAACAATATGTACGACACGCTTTTGCATCTCAAGTCGGCACCCCGTGAACGGGAGGATATACTTCTGGTCAATATCGATGACGCCGCTATTGAGGAAATTGGTGCCTGGCCCTGGAGCCGTGATGTTATCGCCGACATGCTTATCCGTCTCCGCGAGGTCGGCGGAACCCATGCGGTATTCGATATTGAGTACCTCTCTCCAGGACAAACCGGAATAGACCACGACTATGTCCGGAGCGAGTTCCCACAGGAATACCGGGAGGTCCAGGAAGAGATTCTTTCGTATCTGGACGAATTTGCGGTAGCCGTTTATGACGGCAGTATTCCGAAGGACTATGTTCCGGAAGTTTCCGAAGATATGATCAGCTATATTGATTCCCGCCTGGGCGGACTTTCCGAGGATATAACCGGAAACATCTTCCGGGACAACGATAACTATTTCGCAGATGCCATTACTTTCTTTGCCAATACCTACCTTACCATCAACTCGGAACGGATCAATGAAAGCGACGATGCTGTTCAGGCCGAACAATATGCCCGTGATAACCTTCTGTTCTCTAACGTGGTGGATGCTGACCGGCTGATAGACGCCGAAAATGAAAAAACACGCAAGGATAGTCAATTTGATAAAGGTATATCCCCGGCAATTCTTCCCCTTATCCGGCGGGTTGCCGGTGCGGGATTTCCGAATGTATACATTGATGAAGATGGTGTGCGTCGTCGCATACCGCTTCTTGTTGAACATGAGGGAGCCTATGTTGCCCAGCTGGTTTTCTCACCGATCCTCCATATTCTCGAGCCCGAGCGAATTATACGGAAAGACTACCGACTCATTCTGGAACAAGCCCTGGATCCGGGGAATCCCGAATCGGGCGTTCGTCGGGATCTGGTTATTCCGCTTGATGAGGACGGCCGGCTTCTGATCAACTGGCTCAAGAAGAAGTTCTCGGTAAAAGGCAACCCGGAGGAGGGAAGTTTCAGCAGCATCTCCGTGTTGGCCCTTCAGGTTTGTGATGAGATCGAAGAACGGCTCATGGATAATCTTGTGGCCATGGAAGCCATGGGTATCAGGACTGCTCAGGGCTATCTTTCCTATCATGACGCCGTTGTCTATCTCCAGGCAGTGTACCGGGATCTCCATGACTGGAAATTGGCGCTGCTTTCGGAAGAACGAAATGATCATGACGACTATTTCGCGGCACGGGCTTCGTTTTTTTCCGATTACGGGGAATTCCTTTCAGGCGGATATGATACAGAAATCTATGAAACACTCGAACGGATAGCGGATGCGACCGGCGAGGACGAGTGGCGGGAAATGAGTGGCAATATACGGAAGAACTTCGAAGTCTACCGCCAGGATCTGGCAACGTATAACGAACAGTACCGCACGCTCGAGGAAATGTGCCGGGGCAGGTTCTGTATAATCGGATACAGTGGGATAGGGACCTCGGACCTTGGTGTTACCCCCTTTAACAAGTTATACCCCAATGTGGGAACCCACGCGAACATCTACAACACGATCATGAGCCGGCAGTTCATCATTCCGCTTCCCAGCTGGGTAGCCTGGCTTGTTGCCTTTCTTGTTTGTTACCTTAACGCGCTTACCTACCGGAGAATCAAGTCGCTCCGCGGACGGATGACGCTCGGTCTTTCATCCACGGTTCTTGTTTTTGCACTTTCGGTAGTGCTCATGGCGGTTTTCAAGATCTATTTACCGGTGTTCGTTCCCCTTCTTTCCGTATTTGCCACATTCCTCCTGGTTTCCATTCTCCGGTTCATTTTTTCCGAACAGGAGAAGAGCTTTCTCCGGAAGGCGTTCACCATGTATCTTTCATCGGACGTTGTTAACCAGATCGTAGAAGATCCGACCCTGCTCAAACTTGGTGGTCATGAAAAACAGATAACGGCCCTCTTTACCGATATCAAGAGCTTTTCTACGCTTTCTGAGAAAGTAACGCCGGAACATCTGGTTCAAATACTCAACCGGTACCTTACCGTCATGAGTGATATCGTTCTTGATCAGAAAGGAACAATAGACAAATATATTGGTGACGCGATTGTTTCCTTCTTCGGTGCTCCCCTTGATCTGCCCGATCATGCCTCCCGGGCCTGCCTTGCCGCGGTGCGGATGAAGGAGGCGGAACTCGCCCTCAATAAGGAGATGCTTGCCGCAGGTGAAACCCCTCTGCCCATCTATACCCGAATCGGCATCAATACCGGAGCCATGGTTGTAGGCAACATGGGTACAGACAACAAGATGAACTATACCATCATGGGTAATGACGTAAACCTCGCTGCCCGTCTTGAGGGCGTGAACAAGCAGTACGGCACCTGGATTCTGGTATCCGAGTCGACCTGGAACGAAACCGGCGGCATGTTCCTCGGCAGAAAGTTCGATCGTGTCCGGGTAGTTGGTATTGATACACCGGTACAACTGTTCAACATCATGGCGGTGCGCGGAGAGGCGAGTGCAAACCAGGTGGCGCTTGCGGACCGGTTTAACTTTGCCATCGACGCATACCGGGCAAAGAAGTTTCCCGAAGCCCTCCACATGTTTTCCAAATGTGCGGAACTTGATTCCGAAGATCAGCCCACGAAGCTCTTCCTTGAACGGGTCAAGAAGCTCCTCAAGGATGGGGTACCGGAAGACTGGTCTGATGTAATCAGTCTGACGAGTAAATAGAATGCTTTCTCTTGCAGAAACCGCCTCGGTGGAGTTTGTAATCCGGAATTCCCGGTTTCTTGCCGAAGCGATAATCACCAGCTCCCAGGAAGAGGCCCGTGCCGAACTTCGTTTGCGCAAAGAACTGCATTCAGACGCTTCCCATGTGGTGCATGCCTTCATCGTGGGTGGGAACGGAGAAATTCTCGGTTGTTCCGATGACGGTGAGCCGTCGGGAACTGCGGGTCGGCCGGTACTGGAAGTGCTCAAAGGCTCAGGTATAACCAACA
>CAZVEL010000413.1:0-1510 GCA_964626305.1 uncultured Treponema sp.
CCTGAATAAAAGGTCGCAAGCTCCCGCTTCGCGAGGTGTATCCAGACTGGCTGATTTTTCATGATGCATCTCCTTCTGCGGTAAGACTTCTGAAGACATCTTCAAGACTGTTGCGCTGCATGGACATTTCGTAGAGTATCCAGTTCCTGTCCCGTATCCGGGCAAAAACGTCGGGACGGACATCACGACCACCGGAAACGGATAGAAGCACGGTTGCCAGCGGATTGCCTGCCGCGTCGTGCTCACCCGAAGCCGTTTCCCTGCAGGCATGCACCCCATCGATATCCGCAAAGGCTTCACAAAGAGACGTGGCCGTGCAGCCGGAGGCGGCAATACGTACGACGGCCTGTTCACCAAAGCGGCCGCGGAGTTCTTCGGTCGGGCTGTCTGCGACAATACGCCCCTTTGAAATGATGATAACCCGGTCACAGAGCATTTCCACTTCGCTGAGAATATGAGTGGAAATGATGACCGTGCGGGTCCTGCCGATTTCCTTGACGAGATTCCGCACCTCGATTATCTGGTTGGGATCGAGCCCTGATGTCGGTTCGTCAAGAATGAGTATTTCCGGATCATGGAGTAGCGCGTGGGCAAGGCCGACACGCTGCCGGTAGCCACGGGAAAGCTCGGCGATGTTCTTGTGCATTACTTCGCGAATACCGCAAACACGGGCGAGCTCCGGCAGTTTTTTTTCCGGATCTATGGACTGCACTCGGGAAACATACTCCAGGTAGTCCTGCACCATCATGTCCCCGTACAGCGGAGCCGATTCGGGCATATACCCGATACGGTGTTTTATTGTCCGTGGATCGGATTGCGGATCCCCGCCATCGATCAGAACACTTCCTTCTGTGGGATTAAGAAATCCGGTAATCATTCTCATGGTAGTGGTTTTCCCCGCGCCGTTCGGGCCGAGCAGTCCGACGATTTCGCCTTTCCGGATGGAAAAACTCACGTCGTCCACTGCACGGACGAAACCGAAGGAGCGGGATACATGGCTGACGTCTATCATGAATCCTCCCTTATAAAAATATTTACGAAAGAAGGGTACAGGTTACAGCGCATCCGCGCCGAAATACCGTGCCCGGTTAGTCGGGGGTTCGTACACGTCCACCGCGTAGAGGGGAATTCCGGGAGCGGCAGCGGCAACCGCTTCATATATATGCCGGGCAATCCGTTCCGCGCTCGGATTTGCAGCGAAAACGTCCAGATCATTGAGATTTGAATGATCGAGGGTTGCACATACTTCGCGGAGGGCTTTTTTGAGAACACCGAAGTCCACAAGCATACCACCGGAATCGAGTTCCGTTCCCCGGGCATGGGCTACAACCCGATAGTTGTGGCCATGCAGACGTTCACATTTTCCATGATAATCCGATAAAAAATGAGCAGCGGCAAAATCCGCCTCTACAGAAACTTCGTACATGCCCCCATAATACCGGGAAGGTGTTGCCAACACAAGTGCGCATCGGTACAATTCTAACCATGAATAAACGACTTTCAGCGTTTG
>CAZVEL010000414.1:0-2174 GCA_964626305.1 uncultured Treponema sp.
CATGATGTCCAGCAGTTCCCGCAACGCGGGTAGAAAATCTGCGGTTGATTGCGTTCCCGCCATCTGTTCAAGACGGGCAAGTTTCGCGTCGAATTCACCGGCTATCGAGGAAAGGCTTTCTTTTGCGTTCCGGTATTCAGCGCTCTCAAATCCGGTAAATACAGTATCCAGATTCCATCGGGGCGGTACCGCTCCGGCAACATGATCAGGCATTGGCGATTGCTTCTTTTTTCTTGCGCATACGTGCCGCTTCAAGACATTCACGAACCATGATGATAACGGAAACACCGCGGTGTTCTGCTTCTTCAAGGATCACCTTCGTATTTTCTTCCACCAGATTCGGTTTTGCGTCTACAACCCGGCAGTGCTCTTTTTCAACACCGAGTCCGAGCACAATCTTTTCCAGCTGGCTTGAAGGCAGCATGGTCGGCTGGCAACCGGTCATGGCGACGATGGAGTTGTCCAGGATGATGATGGTCACCGGGGTTTTGGTGGACACCGCATCCACCAGCCCGGTGATTCCGGAATGGAGGAAGGTTGAATCCCCGATAACGCCGAAGGTGTATTTGTACCCGGCTTCCGCGGCGCCACGGGCCATGCCAATAGAGGCGCCCATGCAGACGATGGTTTCCACAGCCTTGAGCGGGGCTACCGCGCCAAGCGCGTAACAGCCGATGTCCGCGGTTACCACCGTAGAAACTTTTCCTTCCTTTTCGTTAAGAATTTCAACCGCCCTGTTCAGCGAGGTGTAGGAATCGTGATGCGGACAGCCCTTGCAAAGCTGGGGCGGGCGCGCAGGAAGTTCGGGGACCGATGCGGTCTCGAGCAGGGTCTTCTTCGCCGGAAGACCAAGCGCCTTGCGCACGGTATCGGGATTCAATTCACCGGCCCGGGGAAGCTCTCCGGTAAACTTTCCAATGATGCGGTTTTTCCCGGGAAGGAGTCCGCGAAGCTGTTTTTCAATAAAGGGCATGCCTTCTTCGATAACGAGGATGGTTTCCGCCGTATCCGCCAAGGCGCGGATTTTTTCGAGCGGGAGGGGCATGCCGGCGACATGGAGTATCGAAGGCAGGCCCTTGTCGCCACAGAAAGCGGAATAATCGTCAAAATTTTCGTCAAAATAGTTCCTGCCCAGACCGCTGGTAATGATGGCAAGATCTTTCCGTGCCGGATTGAGTTTGAGTGCATTCCGCTCCCAGGTATTGGACCAGGCAGCAAGGTCGTCCTGCTTGCCGATCATCTTCGCGTAATTCTTCCGGGCAAGCGCGGGAAGAAGCATCCAGTCTGCGGGGGACCCCTTTCCCAGGCTGTTTTCGTTCCGGACCGCGGTAACAGGATTGATATGGGCCCGTGAGTGGGAAAGACGGGTCACCAATCGGAGAATGACCGGAACCTGCCATTTTTCGGACACATCAAAGGCTTCCGCCATCATTTCGTAGGCTTCCTGCTGGTTAACCGGTTCAAAGAGAGGAACCATGGCAAAATCCGCGTAAAACCGGGTATCCTGTTCGCCCTGACTCGAGTGCATGGACGGATCGTCGGCAACAACACAGACGAGCCCGCCCTTGATCTGACAGAGGGACGAGTTCATGAAGGGGTCAGCGGCCACATTGAGACCGACATGCTTCATGGTAACCAGCGCCCGTTTCCCGGAAAAGGATACACCAAGGGCCGTTTCATAGGCTGTTTTTTCATTGGCGCACCATTGGGCAACCGGACCGCCCGAACGTTCAACCGTATCAATAATATATTCGAGGATTTCCGTAGAGGGGGTGCCCGGATAGCCAAAACAACCCGAAACACCCGCATGAATCGCTCCAAGAGCGACCGCCTCGTCTCCCAGTAAAACCAGTTCCTTCATGAACAACTCCAGAAAAAAAGATCGGCCCGGAGGCCGATTTCATTTTACAGATTATAGCGGAGATCGTCCACCAGCAGAGCCCCCGCCAGCTCGTTTCTGGTCGATTCAACAGCGGCCGCCTCCGTGGAGCCGGTCGCCATATGGGTAATTTTCGTGGTATGGGATTTCTCATTCTTCGAAAAATCCCACACAGAGATCACGGCAGTCATGGTACAGGTCCATTGTCCGTCTTCCCTTTTTTCCAGGGACTCGATCCGGTTTGTTCCATAAATGAATCGCTGTACCCCGGAACCGAACTGCGACCGGGCCGCGG
>CAZVEL010000415.1:0-4104 GCA_964626305.1 uncultured Treponema sp.
TTTTTGTCGTAAACAATGCCTGAATCAACTCGGGATCCGCCACGGCAAAACCAAGTCGGGCACCGGCGAAGCAAAAAGACTTCGAGAACGTACGAATAACAACAAGATTCCGGAATTCCCGTGTCAGGGAGATCACCGATTCTCCCCCGAAGTCGATGTAGGCTTCATCCACCACCACTACCCGATCAGCGGGATAGCGTTCCAGAAAGCGGCGGATTTCAGCAGGTGGCAGATAGCGGCCGGTCGGGGCGTTGGGATTCGCGAAAATGACCCCGGAAGACGGCCGGTCAAGGTAATGGTCAAGATTAATTGCGAAATCCTCTTCGAGCGGTATGCGCTCAAACGGAATTGAATAATACCCGGCATACACCGGATAAAAACTATACGTATAAGCGGGAAACAACAGCGGTGCATCGGAATCAAAGAACGCATAAAAAACAAAGGACAGAATCTCGTCTGATCCGTTCCCGGCAATTATCATCTCTTCGGTAACACCGTTCTCCAACATGGCCGCGATGCCTTTGCGAAGATTCCGGGCATCCGGGTCAGGATATCGCCGAAACTGGGCAATATCGAACGAATCAAGAGCTTTCCGGACAGCAGGCGCGGGCGGATAGGGATTTTCGTTCGCATTAAGCTTTATATACTCCCGGTCGGTCGGTTGTTCTCCCGGAACGTAGGGATGCAATTCCTGAAATCGTCTGGCAAACATATGCACTTTCCTTGTTACTTGGCTAAGGGTTGCTAAAACAGTACCTTTTTTCTTGCTGTATGAAAAGACAGTAGACTGCTGCCAATATTGTTGGAAAAAATACCGAAATTTTGGTCATTGAGAAAAGCGTCCAGATATAGTAGAATGTTTTCCATGGCGGCCCCAACAGAATTATCAGTCCTTCTGCGACTGTACAGCGGAAAGCAAAAGTCCCCCACTGTTCTCGTCCAGGATTTTTGCGATTACATTCAAAAATACGCCCGCCATTATCTTCAGGAATCACCCGATCTGGTCATGTATCTGGACGATACTATCAACACTGTTCTGCGAATGCTTGAGGATCTTGAAAAAGACGGGAAAGTAATTCTTTCATCGGATTCAAAAGGCCGCAAGCTGGCTTACATTCCCCAGTATTTTATTGACCGGATGGTACAGCGGTTCAAGGAAATCGATGCCAAGATTGACTGTCCATTCCCTCTCGCGACAGAACTCCCGGGGAATTTCCCCCAGTCATATCTCAAGCCGGTGTACATTACATCGGATTTTGCTGAAATGCTGGAACACGGGGAGCGGACCAACACCTACCTCTGTCAGCTCATATTCCCCGATGAAACACCTCCGATTCTGTATCCCGGATCCATATCACCGGAAAAAATGCTTGAACTAGCCCTTTCGAAAATTCGACTCTTTTTGGCCAAGGATGAATCCAGGGATTATATCCAGAAGCGTATGATGATTGCGAACCCCGGCAAGGAACTTTCCATCAAGAATTCTCTTGAACAATTCCAGACACGGCCGTCGGAATCTCTGAGCGCACTAAAGCATTCGGGAGATATCTATCTGTTCTGGAATTCGCTTTGTTCATTTATCCGCCAAGACTACGCGAAGAAAACAGAAAAAACCGCGGAAGAAGTCTCACTGATTCAATCGGTGTACATAACCGAATATCTCAACAATCATTACAAGAGCAAGGCACAGCAGAGCCTCCAGCGACAAACCGCACTTAAAAATCTCGAGTTATGTTTTCATAAAGCGCCCTACTATTTTGACCGGGATACCATTGCCCGTTTTACAGACTCCCGGGGGGTTCCCCTCCTCGGCCAATACAAGAGCAGTGATCTTGAAGAATTCATCAAGGAGAAATCCGGAGAGGCCAGTCCCGACCGCCTTCCTGACTTGCTGGTTTTCAGAACCGACGACGGCAAGCGCTATTTCGTCATGAAAGAGAAGGTGCTTCCTCTTGTTATACGCCTTTGTAATGATGGCCGGAAAGTCATCAAGGACACGATAACCCGGGAGTGGTACCAGCTTTTTACTTCGTACCAGCAGGAACCGGCAATGAAAAATCCCCAGGAGTTTGAGAAAAAGGTGGAAAGCAACTGTAAAAAACTTGCGCCGGTACTTCATGCCCTGCTGAATGCATCCTTTATTCCGCTTCTCGCCATGGACCCCTCATTTTCAGGCAAGGATACCAATGCCGGATTCAAATTGTTTGATCATGGACGTTTGCTTCCCCTGAGCACCCTTCTCATGTTGAATCGTCAGGAACTTGTTACTGATGCAAGAATCCTTTTGCCGTTCTGGTATACCATTCCGATAATTTCTTCGATTATGGCTTTTTTCCTGCGGCCGCGAAAACCGAAACAAGTCAGTAAAAATACAGTAAAAAACCGGAGGCTCGTAAAAGAGGAGCAGACTGACGAGTCTCCACGGGAAGCAAAAGAAAAACGCAAGGAAGAACTCAAGCAGGCTGCAGAACGGATAGAAAAGAAACTCGTTCCCCAGGGAAGCACGCTGGAGGCAGAACTTTCCATCCAGCTGGAAGAATGGAACCGGACGTTAAACAAGGAAGTAAAGGATAACCTGACAGAGGATGTAAATTCTCTCATCAGGGATTATATCCGCAAGATTATCAGAACGTTGAAGGCGTCCACATTCGATCTTAACCGGGTGGAAAATCTCGCGGAAACACTGGTAAATACTCCCGGCCTCGTCAAGATCAAGAACCATGAAGCACTGCTCGCCTACGTCAAACTGTACATTGTCCAGCTGATTGGAAATGTTTCCTGACTATCGGAGCCCTCTGAAAACGTAATTTCTGTAAGTTTTTGAGACGGTATTCTATCGTTTTATTCCACTGCGGGGTTTTCCACGACCCGCAGGCTTTCCCCGGCCCTGTTTTCTCGCCAGCCCCGCATTGTCCCGGCCAGGTCGTTTCCCTCCTGTTCTTTTCCCCGCCGCAGCATCTTCAGCTCGTTGTCGCATTTGCCGGTGTTCTTCTACCCGGTCGGGATCGAAGAATCCGTCTTTCCAGTTAAACCGCGTTGATTCCGGCAGAGGCATTCCCTTGTTATACGCATCAATTATTGCCCTGAATTCCTTTTTCTGGAGTCGCGCCCGTGAAATATCCACAACATGGCGTGTAAAACCGGCATGACTCAGGGATGCTGCACGGTCAACCAGCGAGAAAGGAACCGACGGGAGAACGAAGGAGCCATCAGGACCGGAGCAGGAGAAAAACTGTCCGTTTTGACGGTCAGAAAAAACAGATGATCCGTACGACTCAGGTAATTCAAAACGCATACGAAACAGGGGAGGATAGGCAAACACGGTAGTAAGCACATTCTGACGCCAGAAGGAATCGACAGTGTCAAACAGGTTGTCCTTTGAATTTTCATATGGAGTAACGATGGTAAAAATATCCTGCGTGTTCAGCCAGTCCACCGCCCAACGGTTAAAGGTGTACAGATAAGGACCGGCAATAAGGGCAAGCCCACGGTTCCGGAGCATGCCGATATGTGCGGGATTGTTCACAATAAACTGTGTATATCCGTTTTCTATAAGCAGATCGATAGTGGAGGAAAGACTGTCTTCGCTGGCCTGCGGAACGTAGGGGTCGAGGAAGACAATTATCTCCTTTTTTGAAAAGGGCGGTTTATCCGCGGGCTTCTGCTCCTCCGAAAGGCCAAGAAGGAACGAAGCAGTATCCTGGTTCAACTCGGCAATAACCCGGATCGGCCGGTGCATCAGAATCAAAAAGAAATCTTCCCGTGAAGAAACCTGTATGTACAATCCCTCGGGGAACAATCCGGTTGAGGGGGTTGCTCTTCCCGCCCGGGTGCCTTTATGACTTTTCTGCAGTACCGGTTCAGGAAGACGGAGATTCAGACGGGGCAGCTGTTCATCAAGCGGTTGGGCCCGATAAGGTGAGAGATCTTTGGGTAAAACATGGGGATAGTGCTTTGACATCGCTTTTGTCTGCATGAGGTATACGGAGTCCCCGGTGCCGAAACCCGCAGGAATGTCAATCCAGCATTCTTTTCCCTCTGACTGTACGGTTTTTATTTTCCAGCTTTCCCGCGCGGAATCGTCATTCTTGTGCAGGCGTATGG
>CAZVEL010000416.1:0-5580 GCA_964626305.1 uncultured Treponema sp.
GGGGGCGAGGGGGCCCCCGCCGGCAATCTGTATACCGTAGAAGGCCGGAACGGTCCGGAGTTTTCCGGCATTGTTCTGCACCATTTCTGCGTAATTTTCAGCCGTGATATCGGAAAATGCTTCGCATAAAAGAGTATTCTGCTGCGTATCGCAGGCAAGAACCATTCTCAGATTCCGTACATCAACCGTGGCTATATCAGTTTCAATATCAAAGGAGTTAATATCTTTTTTTATGGTATCAAAGACCACAGTACGAGGCACCGCGCTGCTTTCCCCGGCGGCAAGGCGGGCAAGAACGGGAACTATTCCACGGGCAAGAATGTCCGGCGTGAGACCGGCCGGATATCCGTCCGCGAAGGTGTATTCAGCAGCATATTCCCGGTGACGTTCAAGGAGCTTGCGTGAATGGGTGCAGTCGATACAAGGGGTGTCGCCGAAGAGCAGTAGAACCTGGTCGGCGTCTCCGGCCTCATGATCAATAATTGAAAACAGGACTTCCGGCGTCCAGTTTTCTTCGGTGTGTATCCCGGCGGAAATGCCGTTTTCGGCGATCAGTTTTTCAAGAACGCCGGGATCAACCGCGGGAGAACCGTTTTTTCGGGCACGGGCCGCACAAACGAGGAGACGGCCGCCATCGCACAGAAGCGAGGCAGCGCGCAGGCTCTGGACAAAAGCGGATTCTCCGCCGGCAAGCGGATCAAGGGCAAAGGGTGTAATTTCACCGCAAAAAAGGACAACGAAAATATTCATGGTACTTTGAATATCGGCATCCCCTCCTTCATCTTGAGAAATCTTCCCTGCCGTGGTAGTCTCATTCGCATGGATCGGCCCTTGAAGATTTCGGAAATAACCACCCTGGTAAAGGATCTGCTTGAACAGGCCTTTGGTCAGGTTACTCTTGAAGGGGAAATTTCCAATTTTCGCCCATCCGGCGCCGGGCATTGTTATTTTACCCTCAAGGACGACTCAAGCGCCATCTCGGCCGTCATGTTCCGCGGCAAGGCGCGATCCCTTTCCTTTGATCCGCAGGACGGTCAGCTTGTTCATGCGACCGGGTCCCTGTCCGTCTATGCTGCACGCGGCACCTATCAGATCATTGTCGAATCCATGGAACCCGCAGGGTCTGGCGACATCCTCCGTCTCCTTGAGGAGCGGAAAAACCTCCTCGCCGCCGAGGGTCTTTTTGACGAATCACGCAAGCGGTCCATTCCCGCTTTTCCGTCACGGGTTGCAGTTATTACCAGCCCCACCGGCGCTGCCGTACGGGATATCCTGCAGGTACTGCACCGGCGGAATCCCCTCATCGGCATTGTTGTTCTGCCCGCGCCAGTCCAGGGCACGGAGGCGCCGCCGGCACTGGTTCGTCAGCTTGAAACGGCAAACCGGTACGAGCTCGCGGATATCATCATCATCGGGCGCGGCGGTGGTTCACTGGAAGACCTCCTTCCGTTCTCCGACGAAGCGGTAGTCCGCGCCGTAGCCGCTTCCGAAATTCCGGTTATCAGCGCGGTCGGTCATGAAACAGACTGGTCGCTCTGTGATTTTACTGCCGATGTCCGCGCCCCTACCCCCTCTGCGGCGGCTGAACTGGCCTCCCCGCTCCGTGAGGAATGGGTATACCGCATCACTTCGGCGCGGGAGCTACTTGAACAGGCCATATCCTCCCGGTGTGAAAAGATTCGTCTCATGATGTCGCGTTTTGATCGTGACTCCCTTGAGCTGCGCATGCGGAGAATTGAGCAGCCGCTCCTTCTCCGTCTTGATGATGCAAAGGAAACACTTCTTTCAACCATGCGTGACCGAACCCGGGAAATGCAGCATCGCATTGCGCTATACCGGGAACAAATCCGGGGTGCAAACCCCGCTGATATTCTGAAACGGGGGTATTCCATTGTCCGCGACGCCGAATCCGGTGTCGTGCTGCGGAACGCCGCTGATACCGCACCGGGCTGTCGCCTGGTCATACAACCGGAAAGGGGCACCATCAGTGCCCGGGTGGAGGAATGCAACAATGAAGAAATTTGAGGAACGACTTGAACGGCTTGAGGAACTCAGCGAGAATATCCGGGATCCTGAGCTGCCTCTGGAATCGGCGTTGTCGTGTTTTGAGGAGGGCATCAAGCTTGCCCGGTCCCTCGAAAAGGACATTGACCGTATTGAGGGGAAAATTCAGGTTCTCATGAACGAACCGCTCAAGACTGACGAAAAACCGGAGCTGGGCCTTTTTGACGGAACAGACGACGATGCCGACTGACTCCGAACCCGCCACCTTCCGGGCAGTCCGCGAACTCCCCGGAGAGGTTGCACGCAAGATTGCTGCCGGTGAAGTAATTGACCGCCCGGCCGCCGTGATCCGGGAACTCCTCGACAATGCCATAGACGCCGGGGCAAACCGCATAGATGTTGAAATCGAATCCGGAGGAATCGAACGCATCCGTGTCCGGGACAATGGCTGCGGCATGACGAAGGACGATCTTTCCCTGTGCACAAAAACCCATACAACGAGCAAGATCTGGCGTGAAGACGATCTCCTTTCCCTTTCAACCCTCGGGTTCCGGGGAGAAGCTCTTTCTTCCATATGTGCTGTAAGCACCGTTGAAATACGAACAGCCCGGGACGGAGCTGCATGGAAGCTTGACGAGCACGGACTGTCGCCCGACCGGCTGCCGGAAGGTACCGTGATCGAGCTTCGCGGCCTTTTCGCAAACTTTCCCGCACGACGCCAGTTTCTCAAGAGACCCGCCTCCGAAGCCTCCATGTGCCGGCAGGTTTTCATCGAAAAGGCATTGGCCTGGCCCGCCATCTCCTTCCGCTACACCAGCGGCAACTCGGCACCGCTGGTTCTCCCTGCGGTGCCCGATCTCCGTACGAGGGTTCTTACAGCGCTCAATCCCGGAGAAAATGAACGCTTTTTTCACGCAGTTGAAACGGCGGCGGACGGGTTCACTGCCACGGTAATCGCCGGCACACCGGATTGTCCCCGGGCAAACCGTAAGAATCTCATGATTTTCGTAAACGGCCGGCGCATTCAGGAATACGCTCTGGTACAGGCGCTGGAATACGGCGCCGAAGGGTATTTCCCGAACGGTACTCATCCTTTTGCCATACTCTTTGTTACCATGGATCCTGCACTGGTTGACTTCAATATTCATCCGGCAAAGCGTGAAGCCCGTTTCCGCGATGCGGCATCAATCCACCACGCGGTAAGCTCAATGATGCGGAATTTTTACCGAAACGTCACCATATCCGGCAGGGTCAAAACGGATTTTAACGGAGCCCCTGCCGGAGGCGGATTCTCTGCCGTGCGATTCACACAGGATTCTTTCGCCTTGTACGACGGATATCCTGCACAGCCCCCGTCTTCGGCGGATCTTGCCGAGGCCGCCCTGGATGTGCAGCCCTCTTCTTTGTTTCGTTACTTTGGACAAACACTGGGAACCTTTCTTGTTGTGGAAATGCGGGACAATCTGCTTTTGATAGACCAGCATGCGGCGCATGAACGCATTCTGTATAATGAATTGAAGGAACAATCCGGTCCGGTTCAGGAGCTGCTCGTTCCCTACCGGATTGAAACCGGATCAGTGCGGGAAAACACATATCTGGACCAAAACCGGGAAGCACTCGGCATGGCGGGATTTATACTCGAGGATGCCGGTGAAGGATTCTGGCAGGTTACCGCGGTCCCCGCCCGCTGGAAGGGAAGCGAAGAAGAGCTCCGCCGCGATCTTCTGGATGCGTCACGTGAACCCGGTGATCTCGTGAATCATCTTCTGGCACGGGCAGCCTGCCGGGCCGCATGTAAAGACGGTGATCTTCTTGATCCGGGAACGGCACGAACTATTGTTGAACGAGCTCTCGCCCTTCCCGAGCCGGTTTGTCCTCATGGCAGGCCCCTATGGACGGCCCTGTCCCGGGAAGAACTCTTTTCCCGGGTACAGCGAACCTGACCATCTAGAGCGTATTGATGAGGCGGCGTACCTCCGCAGCTTTTTCGTAGTCGCTTTTAGTCCGTATCAGATCCTCAAGAATCTTTTTTGCATCGTTTTTCCTTTCAAGTTGAATGTACAGCTTCCCCAGTTCATATTGTGCGTCCCAGTTTGTCCTGTCCATCTTTATCAGTTCTTCGTAGGCTTCACTCGCTTTTTTCAGAAGTCCGGCGCTCGTATATGCCTTGGCAAGATTCTGGCGAACCGTGGTGTCCCGAGGATTTTTTGACACAGCCCGGGCATAATGTTCAACAGCCTTGTTGTAATCCTTCTTTAATCCATACACCTTGCCCAGATTGTTGTTTACCTCGAAATTGTCTTTTTCCACGGTATAGGCTGCAGTGAACTGGTTAAGCGCGTCTTCCAGACGGTTTGCCTCCAGATACATGATGCCGAGATTGATTCGTGGCTTTACATATTTGGGATCTGCGGCAATGGAGCGGGCATACTGCTGCAGGGCAACATCACTCATGTTATTTCGCTCGCCGGCAAGACCATAGGTGTATAAAAACACCGGATTACGAGGTTCGGCGGCAACCGCCTTTTTCGCATAATCGAGCGCCTGTGCGGTTTTACCAAGTTCAAGCTGGACCGTTGCCATGTTGTAGTTTGTTCGACCGTCATCGGAACCGAGAGCAAGCGCCTCATGAAAGTAACGTTCGGCGGAGTTTAAGTCTCCCCGGGTGCTGTACACCGCTGCCATTTCACGTAATGCCTGTACATTGGCCGGCTCGTATCCCAGTGCCGTTTTATAGTTCTGTATCGATCCGTCAAGATCACCCTTTGCAGAAAGCAGGCGGGCAATCTCGATGTAGGCACGGGTATAGTCTTTTTTAACCCGGGTAGCACCACGGAACGATTCTATGGCCGCGTCGGTTCTCCCGAGCCGGCGGTTGGTGAGTCCAAGGTTGAAGAACGCCGGTTCGAACGAGGGAGCCAACCGGGTAGTAGTTTCAAAACTCTTCCTTGCGCCGGCAAAGTCCTTACGCATATACTGCTTCCGCCCTAACTCGTACACGTACAGGTAATTATTACCATCGAGGCGTACCGCTTCGCTGAGGTCCGCAAGCGCCTGTTCGTCCTTTCCCTGTTCTTCGTATATTTTTGAGCGGATCCACCGGGCTTTGGCCGAATCCGGATCAGTTCGCAGGGCTTCATTGGCATATTCAAGAGCGCCGGACAGTGCTTCGGTCTTTATGGTGCTGTCATCAGTTTGTTCGGCTATACCCAGCAAGGACTCCGCCATCTCGACATATTTTCCCGCATTAAACTCGTCCTCTCCTTCCGGAAGTGCTGCTTCGGCGCGTTTAAAACGTTCACGGGCAGAACGGAAACTTCCGGACTCGGCAGCCTGTTTTCCCTGCGTAACATTACGATTAACTTCTTCTATCTGTTTTTGAATCTCGGCAGTTTTTTTCGCCAGGTTCTCTTCGATTGCTTTCTGCTCGGCTTCTTCTTTTGCCAACCGTTCTTTTTCCATGCGTGCAAGCGCTTCCTGGTCGGAGTCAGAATCGGAAACCTCCGCATCTGTTCCGGTTTCAGAAGCGGAGTCCGGGGTCGTGCGCTCTTCCTGGGGGGGGTCGTCCCCGGCATC
>CAZVEL010000417.1:0-3677 GCA_964626305.1 uncultured Treponema sp.
CGGACAGAATTCGGGCCGGGTTACCGGGCGACTAAAGGATATAACCCGTCGCATACTACCTCCTTCGGGGAGAGAAAAAGAGATATCCCCGAAAAGAAATATAGGCAGAATCATGGGTTATTGGCTGGAAAAGTGAAAAGAAAAGAGAAAAAAAGCCAACAGAATTGGCAGCAGTCCTGATGAGATCGCCCAGGATAATATTTTCGGAACGCTCAACGAAGCGCTCCAGACTGCACAGAAAAAACTGATTTCTATTCACCAAAATGAGCCCGGTTTCGTCATACTTTATGAAGACCATGATACAGATAAAAACGAAGACAACAGATACACGCAGACTCGAAGAAAGCTACATTCAGGACCGCTTGTCCTTTTTTACACGAATCCGTGCAGCGGGACGAACTCTGGAAGAAGCAGAGGACATCCTACAGGATCTGTATACCGAAGCAGTAGACAGGATTCCGCTGCTCCCCGAAATCAATAATCTAACCGGATGGCTTCATACCCTGTTGACCCGACGGATTATTGACTTATGGCGACATGACCGTGTGCGCAGGAAAGCCGGAGAAACGGGTGTTGCCGACGAGGTTATCCAGGAAATCATTGATGGGGCTTGTCTAAATCCTCTGGATGAATATGTACAAGACTCCGTAATTGATGCCCTTTACAGCGCTATCAATGCCCTCCCCAAAAAGCAACGCGATGTGATCCAGTATCAGGTATTCGAAAACAGAACGTTCCGGGAAATATCCGATAAAACCGGAGTCAGTATCAATACACTTACGGCACGAAAACGTGCCGCTGTTTCTACGCTCGGGGTTTCGCTCCGACGCTGGATGGAAACATGAGCAAATATGGAGGTATGTAATGAGTGAAAGATTCAGGCATCAACAGCGGGATTGTGATCCCAATTTGTGGTGGAACAGACAGTCAATCGGCATTCGGATTCTTCTCGGAATTGTGTTTGCGGCAGCAGGGATTACCCTGCTGGGACTGTTTGGACTGCTAATCATGAAGCTCTGGAACGCCCTTATGCCAGAACTCTTCGGATTAAAAGCTATCACCTACTGGCAGGGATGGGGGCTTTTTCTTCTCAGTTGTATTTTCTTTCGGCGTCTTGGAGGTGGACACAACCGAACTGAACGGCGGCGGAAAACACAAATTCGCCAGCATATGCATACGGTAATGGAAAATGAAAATGAGGATGAAAAAGAAAGCCCAACAGAACTGTAATAAAAGGAGGCACAAGCTTCCGAACGGATACTAACGCTCGGAAAGCTGGAAAACCCGCGCCAACCCGGCGCGGGTTTTTACGCGGTCTCAAGTACCCGCCAGAAGAACTTGCAGGCAGTACGGATCTTTTCTACTGGAATTCGTTCATTTTTTGCATGCATGCTTGCCCTCTCTTCTTTGGTAAGGGCCATCGCGGAAAACTTGAGCACGGTCGGCGATACGCGGCAAAAATGACGCGAATCGGAGCAGGCAACCATGAGATACGGTGAAACAACCGCATCAGGCCAGGTAGCCGCAACGGCATCCCGGACACGCGTCCATGAAGCCCCGGAAAGATCCGACACGGGAGAAGGATCATACGCGTATACCGGCCGAAGGCTCACCCCGCTTTTTCTAATAATCTTCTTCATACGAATTATTGCACCATCCGCGGTGTCACCGGGAAGGAGGCGGAGGTTTGCCCCTGCGCGGGCAACCGGCGGCATTACGTTATATTGAGGTGAGCCCTCAAGAACAGTAAAACAGCAGGTGGTTCGCATGAGCGCGGCAATTTCCCCGCCTGAAAGCTTGCAAACCAGTTTAAAGAGGGGGAGAAAACACCAGAGGTTCGCAAACAGGATCCGGAAGGCAAAGGACGAATGACGCCCCAATGTATCGAACATCTGCGCCGCAGCGGGGGTCAACCGGAGCGGGAACGGTTTCTTCGCGAGGCGGGTAATTGCGTCAGCAAGATCTACCACCGGCTGTCGAAGAGCAGGGGCAGATGAATGACCGCCCGCAGCACGTGCGGAAAGTTCGACATCCAGAACGCCTTTTTCGGTGATACCAACAACTGCGCAGGGTTTTATTAGCCCCGGGAAAACCCCGGTAACAACAGCGCCGCCCTCATCGAGTACCAGCGCCGGTCGAATACCTTTTTCTTCCATCCAGTCAACAATAGCCGGAGCACTCGGCCCCATAATCTCCTCGTCCCCTGAAAAAGAAAGATATACATCATGTTCCGGAACAAAACGTTCCTGGAGCCGTTTTTCCACTGCTTCAAGGATGGAACACAATGTTATCTTCGTATCAATTGCACCCCGACCCCAGAGCACATCATCCGCGTCTATCTCTCCGGAAAAGGGGTCCTTTTCCCATTCGGCAGGATCGGCAGCGACCACATCATAATGTGCCATAAGCACGGTCGGGTCATCCGGGACCTTCCCCGGCCACCGGTACACGACCCCTGTTTCACCAAGCATTGTTCGTTCGCATTGCGCGGTTACCGCAGGATACAGCGATTCAAGCAGAACACGGAATTCTTCAAATTTGGACGAGTCAACCTGTGCAGGATCACGGGAGGAAACCGTTGGAATGCGGATCATGCGCGCAAGATGTCCGGATACTACTTCCCGGTCAAAATCGGGAGCGTCCATACCTGGCGAATTCGTTTCATGAGGACGGAACAATACGGCGCGGACAGTAATAATCGCGATAAAGAGAATCAGCACTCCAAAAAAAATGAGAACGGGACTCATACAAGCCCCCGTTTGTACAAAATACGTGCACTGCCTATAGCGATAAGTGCGCTCACTGGCACAAGAATGCTGACCGCAGTCGCTAGTGCCGGTACACAAATAAAGAGAATGATCATGGCGCCGAGCGGGGCAACTGCAATCTTCCAGTTTTTTGCAATAAATACCACACCGAGCGCGCCAAAGAGTGCGGGTAGAATCATCTTGAAAGCCGGAAGGAGAAGCGGACTCTGCAACACCGGAGCAAGGAAACTGAAGAGGAGTACTCCAGCCGCCAGAATAAGGGTCGTCACAATGGATGTTACCGCAATGGCTATAGTCGACAGTATTTCCCCTTCTTCGGTTCCCGGTACCACACCGGCGGTCTGCATGGCGGAAATGGCGGCAGGGGCCTTGAGGTTGGTAATATTTCCGGTAACAAAGGCAAGATACGTTCCGCCGGATCCAAGCATGGGTGCATACGTTAACACTTCAATGGCGGTTACGGTCCAGTACACGGGAGCTACCGCAAGCAACCCCCTGAAAACGGGCATGAACCCGGGCCAGGCACCATAATACAGACTTATTGCTACCGGAACGGCAACCATTACCGCAAGCGCAGAAAGCATCCAAAGGCGACCCCACAGGTGTATCTCAGTTTGAAAGTTTTTCATTGCAGGTGCTCCTTAAAACCCTGCCGGAAGCAATTCCGGTGGCAAAATCTGTGCATACCATACCGCAAGAGCCATGGCACCGAGCATACTGACGGGAAGGGCAAAATTCTCCAGCCATTTCCATTTGCATACCATAACAAGAATACCACAAAGACCCATGATCAGTGCCGAAGAAAGAAGAACCATAACGGGGAGAATCCCGCCGGAAATTCCCATCCCGAGAAAAGCGGAAATCATTCCGATAAAGAGTGCAGACATAAAGATTTGTCCCCACCGATTA
>CAZVEL010000418.1:0-4491 GCA_964626305.1 uncultured Treponema sp.
ATCTGTTCCGGAGTCATCGGTTCAGGATGGGTAAAATCGAACCGCATCCGGTCCGCCGTTATGTTCGATCCCTTTTGGGCCACATGATCGCCCAGAATCATCCTGAGTGCCTTCTGAAGAAGATGCGTTGCCGTATGATAAGCCGTTGTCTTTTCGGAATGATCCGCAAGACCTCCCTTGAAGACCTGTTCGCTCCCCGCCCGGGATAACTCCTGATGCTTTTTGAATGCTTCATCAAATTCCGCACGATTAACCGAGAGACCGTTCTCACGAGCAAGCTCCTCGGTAAGTTCAATCGGGAAGCCATAGGTATCATAGAGTTTGAATGCAAGCCGCCCGGACATGATTTTCCGGGGATTCTTAAGAATGTTCGGAAGCATTTTATCGAACTCAAGCTCTCCCTTTTTCAGGGTTTCAAGAAATTTTTGTTCCTCGGCAACAAGTTCTTTAAGAATAAAATCACGGTTCTGCGAAAGTTCGGGGTATGCACTGGAAAACTGATCAATAACAATTTGTGCAGGACCGGACAAAAACAGCCCATCAATACCGAGCTTGCGTCCATGACGTACTGCACGCCGAATCAACCGCCGAAGCACATAACCTGCTCCGACATTCGAAGGCGGAACTCCGCGCTCATCACCAAGTATAAATGCAGCCGCCCGCGTATGATCACAGATAATCCGGATAGAAATATCCTGTTCATCGTCATCACCAAATTTCTTTCCACATAAACTCTCAACTTTTGTAATAAGAGGAGCAAATAATTCGGTTTCATATACGGACTTTTTTCCCTGCAACATTGCAATGGTGCGTTCAAGCCCCATACCGGTATCAACACAGGTCCGGTCCAGTTTAACAAACGATCCGTCTTTTTGTTTGTTGTACTGCATGAAAACATCATTCCAGATTTCGATGTATTTTCCACAGTGGCAACCGGGACTACATTCCTCGGAACAGGGGTCCTTTCCGGTATCAATAAACATTTCTGTATCAGGGCCACAGGGCCCAGTTTCTCCCGCCGGACCCCACCAATTGTCTGACCGCGGCATAAAATGAATCCGATCCCGGGGAATACCCAGGCTTTCCCATACTGACGCCGATTCTTCGTCGCGGGGAACATCATCATCACCGGCAAAAACAGTAACGGAAAGTTTGTCGGAAGACAAACCAAGGAAGTCCTCCCCGGTCAGAAATTCAAAACTGAACCGTATAGCCTCTTCCTTGAAATAATCACCGAGAGACCAGTTCCCGAGCATTTCGAAACAGGTGAGATGACTCGGATCACCAACAGCGTCGATATCACCGGTACGTATGCATTTCTGGTAATTAGTAAGCCGCGTTCCCGCAGGATGGGTTTCCCCCATGAGATAGGGAACTAGCGGATGCATGCCGGCTGTAGTAAACAGGACCGTTGGGTCATTCTCCGGGAGCAGTGATTTGCCGGATATTTTGGCGTGTCCTTTGCTTTCAAAGAATGAAATATATTTTTGGCGAAGTTCTTCTGCAGTCATGGTAGATCCATAGTAGAGAATGATGGTCGGTTTGTCAACGTAACAGATATCCGGTGTCGGCATAGGGAAAAAGCCGGCCCAAAAGAGCCGGCTTCCAATACTACTTCTTTTTGGCTTGTGTCGCTTTCGCAGCGGGTTGCGCCTTGGTGGCAGTCTTTGCCTTCGCAGCGGGTTTCGCCTTGGTGGCAGTCTTCGCCTTCGCAGCGGGCTTCGGCTTGGTGGCAGCCTTTGCCTTCGCAGCGGGTTTCGCCTCCGTGGCAGCCGTCGACTTCGCAGCGGGTTTCGCCTTGGTGGCAGCCTTTGCCTTCGCAGCGGGTTTGCCTGCGGTTGTTACCTTGACCGTTCGGGGTTTAAGAACGCGGCCTTCTTTTTCCGCTTTTTCCAGTTCTATCTGAGCTATAGAGAGCAATGCTATGGGAACCGAATAGGACGAACAGGAAACATAGTCAAGTCCGGTATCCATACAGAAACGGATATTCTCGGGGCGGGCACCATGCTCACCGCAGAGCCCTGTTGAAAGCCCAGGACGTGCTGTAACGCCACGTTCCACGGCAACCTCGATAAGCTCCCGTACGCGGGGGTCAAGGACGGCAAAGGGATTACCGTCGACCAGGTCATACATGGTGTAATCGGGCATAAAGGAATTAAAATCATCACGGGAAAGGCCGAGTGTCGTCTGGGTAAGATCGTTCGTTCCGAAAGAGAAGAATTGTGCATATCGGGCAATCTCTCCGGCACTCAACGCTGCGGCGGGAAGCTCTATCATGGTTCCTACACGGAAATCAATTTTCCTGACACCCTGTGCTTTCCGGACATCCTCTTCTATATTCATGATACCCTTATACGTGTGCCCCTCTATCTTCTTTCCGTACACAATTTGCTTTAGTTCACGGAAATTCATGACAATGGGAATCATTATCTCGGGCAATACGGCAACTTTTTCCTTTTGGAGTTTATAGGCTGCCTCGAAAATCGCCCGTACCTGCATTTCATAAATTTCGGGGAAAGAGATGGCGATACGACAACCACGGTGACCGAGCATAGGATTGATCTCGCCAAGTGCATTTATCTTTTCCTGTATCAGTGCCTTGGACGGCTTCCTCGTTCCTTTGTACGTCATGTTCTTCATGTATGAATCGAGTTCCGCGGAATTATGCGGCAAGAACTCATGGAGCGGAGCGTCGAGGAGGCGGATGGTAACTTCCCGTCCGGCCATCGCTTTGAAAATGCCATAGAAATCGTCAGCCTGCATTTTTTGCAGCTTTTTCAATACTTTGCGGCGTTCGGTTTCATCCTCGGACAGGATGAGATCGCGGAACACATTGATTCTGTTCTCATTAAAGAACATGTGCTCTGTCCGGCACAAGCCGATTCCTTCTGCACCGAATTTAACCGCCAACGCGGCATCACGGGGACTGTCGGCATTTGCACGTACATGGAAATCCTTGATAAAGGAACGGGTAAGACGAATGAATTCGAGCAATCCGGAACTTTCAGGATCCGGTTCAATGAGCCTGGCAGTACCGAAATACACAACAGACTCTCCGTAGTACGGTACATTGAGCGTGAGGTAATCGCCTTCGTTAATAGTTTTCCCGTCCAAAATGGCCTTGTTACCCCGAATAATCATATCAGGACGTACCAGAGAGATCTTGCCGTATTGCCGGGCAACAACAGAAGCATGGGCTGAATAACCACCTTCATTGGACAAAACTCCGGTAGCAACTTCGATAGCCTTTACATCACCGGCATAGGTTGCAGGCATACACAGGATACAGCGGGTGTCCTCGCCATTCTGACGGGCGACACGCTGCGCATCGATAAGTGAGTCAGCAGTAAAATAGACCTTGCCAACTGCTGCACCCGGGGCTCCGGCTATACCACCGGTTGCAGTCTTGAGATCTTTGACACTGCTCATGTCGATTACCGGATGAAGAATCTCGTTAAGGATTCCGGGTTTTACCATATTCACTACATACGCATCATCAACAATTTTCCGCTTGTTCAGATCAAGTAACAGCTGGATAAGGGAAATGGTGCTTTTTGATTGAACAGATTTCTGTTCGATAAGCCAGAGTTTTCCGTTCTCAATGGTAAACCGGATCTGCCGGATATCTTTGGTCTCATCTTCCAGTATCCAGGCAATCTGCTGGAGTTTCTTGAGGGAAGCGGGGTCAATTTTGTTGATATCTTTGCCCGTTGCATTGATATCATCGAATTTTTCTTCAAAAAATCTGCCCTGGAGCTTCTTTTCCCCGGTAACGATGTTGCGACTGAAGAAAGATCCGGAAGAAGAACCTTTACCATAATTCCCATACACCATGGGTTGAATCATGATCGCGGTATCTTCATCATTCTGCTCATCGAGGGCCAGAACCCGGCTCACCAGTTTGAGTGATATCTCAAGCTGTTTTTCTGCAGACTCAAAAAATCCTGATGGCAACAGGTGTTCATACTTTTTCATGATATCGCTTCCGGACCCCGGAACCTTGTCAACGCCGAGTTCCTTTGCAATTTCGTCAAGCGCGGCGGAAATAGCAGTTATTTCAACCTTGCGGTCTTCCAGTTCCGAACACTGTCTTTGTATCTGCAGAATACCCCTGAGCAAAAAGAGTACTTCATGAGCGGCAAAGTTTTTTCCTACCCATTTCTCGAATCCGGCAATGGTATCACGGGTAAGCCCGAAATTATGCAGCGTAGGATAGGTTGTTATTGCAAGATTGGGAGAAATAACCAGCTTAACAAGCAGGGGATTTTCGGTATCACCATATTCCTTGCCGGCGAGAGTACTGCATTTCCGTAAAAAGGGTAAAATGGCTCGGTATACGGGTTCATCTTCGAGCGCAGAGGCTGCCTTTGAGTCAATAATGAATCCCGGAAGAATGGGAAGACCGAGTTCGGCAAATTCGTTTGCCTGCCGCCCACGGATTCCAAGCAGGTTCTTGTCTGTTCTCTTGTTTACTGTTTCTTTCTGGCTGAA
>CAZVEL010000419.1:0-6423 GCA_964626305.1 uncultured Treponema sp.
TGACGTTATGCTCATATCTGACTCCTAGAATAAATTCATGACCGTGTCAGGCGAGCCGTGGAGGAACGCCTCGAACTGGGGACTTGCACCCTGGCGGAAATAACGGGAAAGCTTTGCAAGATCCTGGATATTCTCACCGGCAACACAAAACTGTATACAGCTTCCATGTTTAACCTTTCCCCATTTGAACAGGGTGTTAATATCAACAATACGCTCACCGTCATAATAAATATTAACCTGTAGATTGGGATATTTCGCATTGTAGCTGCGGATTATGCGCTTCCATGCTTCAACGTTACCGTTGTGAAAGAGTTCATTGCTTACAACGACCGACACAAGCGGAGACATCCGTGAAGCACTCGGAACCGTCGGTGCCGGTGCGGGAACTGGCGCAGCCGCCGAAGCAGCGGCGGGAGCAGAAGAAGCAGTCGCTGCAACCGGAGTCCGGGCAGTTTTACTTTTCTTCGACCTTGTAGAAGTCTTCTTTGGCGCTGCAGGCTTTTTGAGAGCAGTAAAGACATAGTGACCGTTGAGTACCGACACAGGAACTTTTGTCTTTTTTCCCGAAATAAGCATCATCAACGCGTCGGCTGCGATTTGGGCATTCTTTCCGTCGGTATTCGATCCGGAATAAACTACAACAAGTTCATTCTTCCTAAAACCGGCAATAACCGAAGCACTCTCAGGATTTTTTGGATTTACAACAATGAACCCGAGATCAGGATGGTGGTACCCTACAACAAGATCAACCGCTTTCCAGCGGGATACCTCTTTGACCAGTGACTCCGCATCAGAAGTAACATCCGGGATGTTCCCGGTAACAGTCGTATAATTGCCTTTTTCAACCAGCAACATATGTATGGTTGCCTGGGTCTGTTCGGCATCAAAATCTTTGCTGGTAATCATGCTGTTTATGAGGTCCGCAACATTTTTTTTGGGACTGAGCGAATCCAGGACATCAAGGGTACGAGTTATATGACGTACTGAAGTATTAAAACCCTTTCTGCTCGCAAGACGGGTATAAAAGCTCGATGGTTCCACCATTCCTTCCTCCTCTTTGTTGTACAGTATACAACATTTGTTTCCATATACTAGGAAAAAAAACAAAAAACCCCCGAAACGAAGACACATACCGTTTTCGGGGGTTCAATTTCATAATCCGTTCATCTGTTACAGTTCACGCATTCCTTTTTTGCTCTTGGATGCAGGAGCCCGTCCGCGACGTCCACGTCCGCGACCGCTGTCCACTACACCTTTCTTTGCTGTCTTGGTTCCGGCTGCACGTCCGCGTTTGGCGGGAGCCTTCTGAACTGTTTCCGCTGCAGGCGCTGCTGCGGCCGGGGCATCATCATTGAGCATGTCAAGATACTGCTGACGTCCAGGAGCCTCACCGGCAGCAGGATCCTCAAGAGGATCCGCACCAAAGGTCTGGGCAATATCGGCACGAACCGTCGAGCGGCGGCGGCTGAATGATGCAAACGCTGCATCCTGGAATCCTTTGGAAACACCATGGAGGAACTCGTTCAGCACGTTGGCCATACCATCAAGAGTAGCCTTCTTGCGTTTGATCGAAGTAATGTCAATATCCATGAGCAATCCGGGCTGAAGATGGAAGGGATTGATAATGTAATCAAACTTCATGAATTCCCTCTCGAGGAAATCAAGACGTTCTTCCATAACACGACGCTCAATGGGATACTGATAATTGTACATGTTTTTAAGCTTGTCACGCATGATGATGAGACGCTTACGCAGTTTGTCTTTCTCGAAAATGAAGGTGCGGTTCATGCGCTCAACTTCGGTTTCGGCAGGTTTGATAAAAGATATTTCGTCCCAAACCTTGGCGATATCCTCGTACAGCGGATCACCGGTTCTTTCTTTTACGTTCTTGCGGATCTTCTTCTTGTAGATTTTGGCAAGATCATTAAAATCGGTAACACGGGTAAGGAACTTGGAATCCTCGTACCGGGTGTTGAGAACATCCCACAGGTGTTCAACTTCGGTTTCGAATGAACGGATCATTACTTCATAGGCCTTGCGCTCTTCATTCAACTGAGCATTGTCGTAGTAGCGCAGGCGAATCTGATACCGTTCATCAGGAAGCAGTGCCTGGTTTGTATCATCGTACTCACGAAGAATGAGCTCACGGGCGTTCTTCATGTTTTCGATGTACTGATACCCCATCTTGGAAGTATCAAGGATAGAAGTAAGCGAATTGATCGCCGTATTGAAACCGCGGTTGCGAATGTTTTCCATGTCCACAATTTTCTTGAGGTTTTCACGGATATTGAGCTGGTCAAACGTATCAGGATCAATTTCCGCACGGAGATTATTGATGCGCTCCATGAGGTCCTTGGCGATAACGCTGTACCGGCGGCTCTTGGGATTATCAACTTCATCATCAGTGAAGTCGGTAACCTTCTTCATCTTTTCGAAGAGGATTTCACCGTCAGAGAGTTCTTCAAGTCCTTCGTCAATCCGCTCGTCTTTCAGCTGTTCGATAGCCTTGTCGATTTCGTCCATATAGTGTTTGGCAAGAAGATCCTTGATCAGGTACTCTACAGTGGCCTGATACTGGAAAATGGGACTGATCAGTTCGGAATCGAGAATATTAACAGAGAGCTTTACGTCGGTTACGGTCTTGGGCTTGTAAATATTGTCCTTGAACGCACATTTTACAATTGAATAGGCATTTTCACCGCGGACAAAAGCACCAACATCAGTCTTCTGGCGAAGCAGTGAGTTGGTGAGTGTTTCCAGGTCATTAACACCGCGCTGGATGTGTCCCTGCAGGTGTCCGTACATGTTGACCATGGACTTTTCAATTTCGCCAGTATTAAACTTGTCCGAACCACCGACTTCGTCGAGCAGAATGGCTATTTCTTTCGGGGTATACCGGTTAAGGACCTTCATTTCTTCACGGTCAACAAACCCGCGAACCTTTTTTACCATCTCATCTTCTGCGGTTACCATGTACCGGTTGAACATGTTCTGGTAGTTCTGGTTGAAATAGTTATAAAGTTTTTCCTTGACACCACCCATAACATCAAGGCGTTCAAGCACTTCTTTGGGAAGCTTGGTGTTCAGATGGTGCAGAACTTTGTTGGTTTCTTCCTCGAGAAGCTGGTTAACTTCTTTTTGCTGATCACGGTAATCCTGTGCGAGCGAGTTCCTTGAACCAACCGCACTCGGTTTCTCAGGATGGAATACATTAGGGCTCCGGGGCAGATCGATGCTTGCCATATAATCATCTCCTTATATCAAACAGTCTTTATAAAACAGCGTTGCAGTTCATTAACTTCATTATAGTCATAGTACCAATTATGTAAAGCATTTTTTTTTTTTGAAAGATGCAAAAAAACCAATAATAGTATAAACTGGGTAAACGGGGGTTGTTCGAATGAAATCATGTAAACCAGTAGTTGTCCTGTTCTTGCTCGTTTTTTTCACACTCACAGCCATAGCCGGCGAACGGACTATCCCGGTGGACATATACATCCTTGTCGATAAATCCCTTTCAATGGAAGAACCGGGCAAATTTGAAAGCATGCATCCCTGGGTACGTGATTATCTGGCAAAACAGGTTCTCATAGACGGTGATTTTATCTCAATCTACCAGTTTTACGGCGAAACGGATCATCTTCTTTCTTTGACCGTCCATTCCGATGATGATCGGCAAACCGTTGTAGACACCATCAACTCCATCAAACCCGACGGTCCGTACACTGATATTGGTCTTGCTCTGGACAGTCTGAAGAAGGATCTTGATTCTACCGCACCGAACAACCGGTACAAAATTCTCCTGCTTCTGACCGATCTCAAGCATGAAGCTCCCTGGTCATCACGGTATGCGGGTGTACAGGAGACCTATGATAGCCCGTATCTCGCCGAAGCCCGGGTAGTAGAGCATGATTCCTGGTATGAAATAACCCTCGATATGGACATCCAGGACAAGGTGATCAAAACCAGCGAAGAACTCTTCTCCTCCATACTCGATACAACTGATACCGCCCGGACCAACAGTTCTCCTGACGGCTCGGTTACCGTCGGAGAAGAAGACAGTGAAAGCGCAGGGACCGAAAGCAATACAAAAAAATCTGTCCACCGGGACGAGAACCCCCTACCCCTGTCCCTTCCTGCCGTGATAGTATCTCTCCTGATTATTGCATTGCTCGCTATTGGAATTCCTGTTGCACGGAAAATGAAAAAAGAACAGGAAGACCTGAAAGAATCGGGCAAAAACCGGTAATCCGGGGACGTTCATGAAGAAGATACTCATAGCACTTTTTTTTACCGCTCTCGCTTTGCTTTTTATCTGGTTACTGGTGAAACGACCGGATCTTTCGTCCCAAAATGAAATCCGCAGATCTCCGAAAACCATAATACCCGCCGATACCCCCGGGAATGACCGGGCTTCAACCGGAATCACCGAGACGGCTGCTTTTGATGAATCACGGCCCCAACCACTGATTCCGCTGAAAAACAACGAGATTTTCCTTCAGGCTTTCCCGCTGGACCTTAATCGCGACGGCATAGGTGACCAGGTATGCGCAATCCGCAAGGCAGGGTCTTCCAATGTATTCCTTGTTGCCGGAATTCAAAATCCCATCACCGGTGAATACACGCGTTTGCCGGAGATCACAACCAGTATTACCCAGGCCCGCACCCTGCTGTTATATTCCACCGATTTGCTGGGAGACCGGTCCAATCCTGTTATTGTTTCGGGTATGACCAGCGACAACAACCATGCTCTTTCCGTCTTTCTCCCGGAAACAGAAAGAAATGGAACAACGATACTGACAACAATCGCGGATCTCCGCTCAGATGGTCCCATATCCATCAAAGAAGTCAAGCGGTCGGATGCCTACAATCGGGGAGTTACATCGGGTGAAAGCTTTCCCATCCATACCTATAATTCCGATCCTGGTGCTCCCGACACGCTCGACCAGATTGAGCGAGTTTATCGCTGGAACCGGCGAGCAAAACACTATGAACAGGTGTCCGAATCACGTATACCGGGTAAACGCCTCGAAAGCCGTCTGGTAAGTCAGCTTCAGGGAGCAACACTTGAAACCTTCGAGGATTTTCTCAACGGCCTGTGGTATCTTCCGGCATCCACCGGCCGCCAGGGTGCGCGGTATCTCTTTTTTGATTCACAGAAACGGGAGATTACCTTCCACAGCAGCTCCGTACAGGAAGTATTTATCCGTGAATCAGGCACTCCACGACGATATGGAGCCTATCTGACAACCCGGAACAAATCCATTTCAAGCATACGGCGCATGATAGATATAGAACTGACGGGTATTGATGAAATCAAAATCAAGGTCCTGGAGGATGTAAAACTGAAAATTGGCGTTGCATCCGACTGGGACGGTATATACCGGAAAATGGCATCTACATCGGCAGGGGCACAGAACCGGGAAAACGTAACGAGCAGCCGATTACGGGAGATTCTGACAGCAAACAACGTCGTCTGGGAATCTCCTGATGGACAGGAACTGGAATTTTCCGAACAAACATACTCGCTTAAAACGCTCAGTGCATCCGAAACCGGCAACTATGCGTTAATGACCATCAGGGACCAGCCCATTCTCCAGCTGCGAAGCAACTCCACCGACGCTCATACCACTTTTTTCATGGTATCAGTTGAAGCTGATGACACCGGGTCCGATATAAAAAAACTAGTTCTTACTGAAATACGGGTCTCTATAGAAGGAATCCGCTCATCAGGAGCTGATCTCGTCGAGTTTTCACCAAAACGCTGATCACTTGACCGGATAGCTTTCAACCCCGGCATCTTTGAGCCGTGCCGCTGTTGTTCCGTCATCGGGAACAAGAACGGCGAAATACACCGTTCCACTGGGGCGTGTATCCTCACGAATAACTGACGTAAACCCGCGCTGTCGTAAAACTGCCGCAAGACTTTCCGCGTTTTCCCGGTTCCTGAAGAATCCTGTTTGTTGCCAGGGACCCGTTGCGGATTCTTCCGGGATTGCAGCAGATTTCTCTTTCGGTGCAACAGGATCATTCTGTGGCGTGGTTTCACCCGGGGGAGTCTTTTCTGTTACCCTCAAGCCGGACAGCCCGTCACGCTCCATGAGATACCAGAACGCAGAGGGTCCCACAACCAGTTCGCCTCGGACCGCGGCCGTCTCCGGAGAATCCGGATACTTTTCCTGCAGGGTTTTGGCGGCATTGCGGTCATCACCGCTCCACCAGAGTGTGAACAGAATGGCAGGAGCGTACGCATTGAACTGCGGATTGGATGCATATGAACGCAACAGGTCAAAGGCCTTCTTCCGGTCCCCTGCTGCCAGTTGAATCCAGGCGGAATACACCCGCGCCCGCATAAGTATTTCTTCGTCAAAAGAGGCAAGAAGAACCCCCCGAACCATTTCGTCTGCTTTCTCCGTATTATTG
>CAZVEL010000420.1:0-3784 GCA_964626305.1 uncultured Treponema sp.
ACTCGTCACCGGACGGCATCCGGCGCGCTTGTGAGGACTCCCTTTGCCGGCTCAACACGGACTATATTGATGTCTACCTCTTCCACGACAACGGGTTCCCGCCGGAAGAAGCCCAACCGGTTCGTGACACCCTCGAGGAACTCTTTGCCGCGGGCAAAATACGTACGTATGGATGGAGTACGGACTTTCCGCAAAGCGCGGCATTCTTCGCCGACGGCAACCACTGCTCAGCCATCGAAGTGGAACTGAATGTTCTGAATGACAACGCGGCGGTTCTGGATGTCTGCGAAAAGAATTCGCTCACCGCGCTCAACCGGGGTCCGCTTGCCATGGGGATTCTTTCGGGCAAGTACAAAGCCGGAAGTGATCTCGCCATCAATGACGTTCGCGGCAAGAAAAGCCCCGAATGGATGAAATATTTCAAGGATGGAAAACCGAATCCCGAATTTCTGAAGAAGCTCGACGCGGTCCGGGAGATTCTCACGAGTAACGGGCGGACTCTGGCACAGGGGGCCATCGCCTGGCTGTGGGCACGGAGTGACGCCAACATTCCCATCCCGGGCTTTCGCACCGTGAAGCAGGTGGAAGAAAACGCGAAAGCAATGGATCATGGCCCGCTCACCGCCTTCCAGATGACCGAAATCGCAGGGTTGCTGCGGTAAGGAAGTGCTGACCCGCATCCCGACGGGGAGCTTTGCACCACACCGGGGTGCCAAACCTGCTTCCGGCGGTGAGCTAAACTCGCGTTGTGCGGATTATGCTCCCCGGCGGGGTGTGTCACAACATGATTCTACTTCAGTGTAAACATGCTCACCGTAGAATCATTGTTGAATACGGCAAGATGCAGATCCGGAGAGATGGTAAGGGTAAGACCGGGAAGATCCAGATTGTAATACTTCGGCTCACTCCAGGTTTCTCCCCCATCGATTGTCCGCAGTATCCGGATGGCGGATTTTCCCTCTTTCAGGCCGATTACCGCTACCAGCCCCCGTTCACTGGAGAGTCGTATTGCCGTACCCTGAACTCCCCCGGCAAGAACTGCCTTGAAGGTCTTGTCCTGCGCATCCCGGAACTGAACCGTTCGCTCCCAGGTTCTTCCGCCATCGCGTGTCCGGTATAGGTATCCGTCTAATCCGCAGAGATACCCGTTTCCGGTTGACCGGAGAAAAGCCGATTCTATCATTTGGATATCCGCCGGCAGGTTGACCGTTTGCCAGGTTTTACCGTTGTTGCGGGTAGAATAGAGCGCGCTTTTGGTCCATACCCAGCCTTCATCGTTGGCTATGAACGACACACCCTTGGCACGGCCTGCCGGAATATCCGGAAGCCGTGTCCAGGTTTCACCACCGTTCCCGGTCATTATGACATCCGATCCATTCCCTGCGGCAAAACAGGTTCTCTCGTCCAGAGCATACAGGGAAAATTGACACATCGATCGATTAGTTCCCGCGATCCAGGTTTTTCCGCCATCTTTCGTATATTGCACTGCTCCGCCATACCCGACACCAAAACCGGCGGAGTCACCGCAAAGCGCGGCAACATGAATTCTTCCGTCAGTTGGTGAGGATTTGCATACCTCTTTGAGACTATCGTTACAGCCAATAAACCCCATGCCCAATACGCAAACCAGAAACGCCCGTCCCAGTCCGAATAGTTTCCTTCCTGTCATATTCATCACTCCTCTTTTGTCGTCTACCGGCTACAGTTTCCCTGCATGAAGGACAATCCGGTAAAACACAGGATAACTGTATGCGAGTGAATCAGGGTTGTTAATGGAATATGTACAGCATAACCTGGATTATCTGCAGAATTGTCAGGAAACTTCGGAATCCCTTGCATGACCATAGGGATGGGGACAGTTGAGACGGAATTCACTCGGGGATAAACCCGTGCGGTTCCGGAATACTCGGGAAAAATACGCTTCATCGTTCAGGCCGATTCTCCAGGATATTTCCTGTATTGACAACGTGGTATTCCGGAGCAGCAAGGAGGCGACCGTTATGCGGATTTTTCCGAGATACGCCATGACCGTCATGCCGCAGGCTTCCTTGAACTGGCGATTCAGCGTTGTACGATTCGTTCCGAAGCGTTCGGAAAGAGAGGCAAGATTCATATCGTTCTGGTAGTTTGAGTGAATGTACTCGAATACCTTCCGTGTCTGTTCATTGCATTGCGGTATCGTGTAATCCGAAAGGCCTCCGGTACCGTACCGTGTCCGTTCGATGAGCAGCAGCACTTCTAGAATATATGACCGTGACAGGCATGGCCAGAACATGCACCGTTCACGGTTCAGCTGCTTGTCAAGTTCTTTACACAAACGTTCCAGACGAATGGCTACCGGTTCCGGGAGATAACAATAGGTATAGCCGTTATCAATTCTCGTAAGGGCTCCGTACTCAAACGTGTCCGGAAATGTGGACTGGTTTGAATTCAATCCTTCCGGTTTAAATATCAATGAATAGCAATGATCTCGCCGATCTTCATCGCTCTGGGTCGAAAGGCTGCATATGGTATGCCCGGACGTCACGCATAACACACCGGGGCCATGAAATACAAACCCGTTAGTACCGTCTTCCAGAGTCAATGTTCCCGCCCTCCAGAAAAGCACTGCGTAGTATCCGTCTCCGGCCGGTGGAACCTCTATCGAAGCAACAATCGCCACCGGCATGACAAATCCCGGGTAATGGATTTCTTCCTGTGTCACATATTTCATGAACCTGAGTATACCATACTTTTTACAGCAGACCTTCCCGCATGAGCACGATTTGCAGATCCAGCAGGAGCAGGTAATCGGCCTCGCCGAGGTTCTCCGTGCCCGAACCAAGACAGTTCCGGACCAGCCTCGCCGCTTCGCGATTCCAGAGTGCTGCTTCGCCTGTTTTTCCATCCAGGGTAAAACACTCCGCGGCATCGAGATAACAGTGTGCAGAGGCAAGTTCGTTTCCGGATATCCTGAAGAGCTCCGCCGCTTCAAGATAATCCTGCGCGCCCTGCAGGGCCTTTATGAATACGTCGTTCGGAACCGCCTTTGAGGTTGATCCGCGGTTTATGAGCGCGGTTGTACGCCAGTCTATCTCGGTCTGATCGGCAGATCCGTTTTCGGCTTTATCATACGTCCCGTCGGTACGCGAAACGGCATCGTCAAGATACCGGTATCCGTTTTGCACAGCTTCGATCGCCGCCACAACCGGGGCGCCGTCTCCTTTCATGCTTTCGAGCGAACCCTTGTACGCGATCCAGACCGGATTTTCCGGTTCCAGGACGCGCAGCTCATCAACAAGTTCTTCAGCAAGTTCCACGTCACCAAGATCAAACGCAAGCTGTGCGAGCTCCTTCGTTTCGTTGAGCGCTCCCGTTCCGTTCCGCCGGAGTTCGTCCAGCCGGGTTTCCTTTTCCGTACGCAGTTTTTCGGCGATCGCGTTCCTTTCCGCCTCGAACGCTTCGATTTTTTGATGGTCAATGACGAACGCGGCATCAGGATTTTTCCGCATCGGAATCTCTACCGGTTCAATGCGGGCAAGCTCGAAGGTAGCGTCATCCCAGGAGGAGAGTTGATCACCCTGATCAGTCTCGGACAGAAGGTCATAGACTCTGGGAGTCAGACGGGACCGTGCGCCGCCGCCGGCTGTTCTTGTCTTCCGCTTCGTAACGGGCAAAACCCCACCGGTATCCAGCGGGGAATGTGCCGCAACAAGAACATAATGCCGGATTGAATCAATCGTATAGAACCGCTGCAGTTCCTTTTTTGTAAGCGGTACTTTAACAAACACTTTTTTTCCATTAT
>CAZVEL010000421.1:0-8796 GCA_964626305.1 uncultured Treponema sp.
CTTTTCTGCGGCATCGGAATTACACTCCTCCTCGTAACCAGGGATCAGTTACTGGTTCAGGTGGTACGGATGGTTCGGAACCGGGGAGAAAAAGCCTAGTCCTGGTCCCCGAGGACCGCAGATACTTCTTTTTCATGATACCCGAACAGGGAGAAGAACCCTATTACGGAGAACACTACGGCAGATACCAGCACCAGTCGGAGACTGCTGCTTTCCGGAGCCCGTCCGATCGTTCCGTTAACGAACACGGTAAAAAGAGGGAACAGGAGCCCCGCCAGAATTGCGCCAACTTTGACGATAAGAGTGTGTATGGCGAAATACATACCACCCCGTTGTTCTCCGCTTTTTCGCTCCGCGGCAACCACGAGATCTGCAACAAGTGCGTTGGGGATAACGGTAAAGACCGCATAGGGAACGGAGAGCATGAAGGCAAGAAACATCCCCTGAATCCAGGAACTCACGGGATAGATCCCTGCAAACACGGAGAAAATCAACGCGGTAATAAAAAGCAGGTAGGCAATAAAGAGCATTTTCCGTTTTCCCAGACGTTTCACGAGCACATGTATCGGAAAGAATAAAACCAGGTTGGAAAAGAAAACGGTTAACAACAGCAAGTTGGCAGCCCGCGTGTCGAGGCCGAGCAATATAGTGACAAACCAGGAAAAACCCGCTATGACAAGCGCCGATGCTATCCGGAACATGCTGTCCGCAAGCAGGTAGGAACGGAAATGATCGTCGCGGAATACGGTAGCGAAGGATTTTCCGAAGGGTTCCCGCACGGGGGGATCATCTTCTTCCTTGGTGTGAAGCAGTAATGGCGGTAAAAAAAGAAAAACAGCTGAAACCAGTGCGTATATACCAATTATTATTCTGAATGCTTCCGTTTCAGGTACATTTGCGGCCGTTCCGAGCAGCTCTGCCAGGGTAAAAATCCTGTTGCCCAGCAAGGACGCGGTTGCCGTTGCCGTTGCCATCAGTACTGAAAGAATCATGCGTTCCCGGCGGGTTTTTCCGATACGGGGCAGTAGTGCGAGATAGGGCGTTGCATAGAACGAAAGCAGGGTGTAAAAAACCAGGAGAATAAGTACAACATAGAGGGAGTTGGTGGTCGGATTGTCCGAAGGTGGCGTAAATACCAGGAAGGAAGCGCAGGCGACCGGGGCGGCAGCGAAAAGCATAAACCCGTTTCTGCGGCCGCGCCGGAAGCGGGAGCGGTCCGAGAGCCATCCGGAAAGCAGGGACGTCCCGGCGTCTGTTATACGACCAAGCGCAATCGCGAGCCCTGCAACAGTGAAAAGACCGAGGACAGCATTCCGGTGAATTAGGTCGCTGAATACTGGTGAGCTTGTGGATACATAGTAGCTGAGAAAGAGATTCCCGGCAGCATAGGCACAGAGCGTGAGAGCAAACTGTCCAAGTGCATATATCAGCTTTTTACCGAAACTCATTGTCATGCACAGTCCCTCCCCCGTATATCGCGGTCAATGGTAGCGTATTTGCTTTACCCTGTCAAAGAAATTGCGTATAGTATGCTTCTATGAACACGATGTATCAGCGAAGACGTGCAGATCTGGTAACATGGATGGCGCGGAACAGTATATCCGTTGTCGTACTTGAAGACACGGAAGGCAGACGGGAAAAAGCCGTACGTTATTTTTCGGGACATCCGGGCGACGCATTACTCATCATCACCATTACCGGTCATGCAGTACTCTGTCCCTGGGACGAAAATCTTGCTGAACGCATGTCCGATGTCGATGTCATCATCCCCTACAGTGAGTACGGTCGTCATCCGGTTACCGCTACCGCGGGAATCATCAAAGAAATCGGCGTCCCGGCCAATTCCCGCATAGAAATACCGGCACACACCCCTTACCCGGTTTTTTTACAGTATGCCGGAACGCTCATGGAGCATATCGTTCTATGCAGGGAAACCAATGGCGTATTCGCCGAGATTTCCCGAATGCGCGCGATCAAGGACAAGTACGAGATAACGGCAATCGAAGCGGCATGCGCCTTGTCGGATACCATTACAGGGCTTCTGGAAAAACATATCGGCTCCGGAAAAATTAAAACCGAGATTGACGCAGCGCTCTTTATTGAACGAACCATTCGCGAAGCAGGCGGGGACGGAACCGGTTTTGAAACACTTGTCGCCGGCAGCAGCCGCAGTTATGCCATCCATCCCGTTCCGGCCTACACCCATGCCAAAATAGGAACAGACGGGCTTTCCCTCATCGATTTCGGCGTCATGATTGACGGCTACACGAGTGATACAACACTTACTATTGCCTCGGGGAACCTCGATCCGGTACAGGAAAAATTGATATCTCTTGTGGAAAAGGCGTACGCGGCAGCTCTCGCCCTGTACAAGCCGGAGACCCGGACCCTGGATGCAGCCCTTGCTGCAGATACCGTATTCAAAAAAGCCCGAAAAACCATGCCTCATGCACTGGGCCACGGAATCGGCCTGGACGCCCATGAAGGACCGGGGATCCGGAACCGCGAGGACAATGACTGGGTCTTTGAAAAGGGTATGGTCGTCACGCTCGAACCGGGCCTATACGATCCGGTACATGGCGGATGCCGTCTTGAAAACGACATTCTTATCACTGAAGAGGGCCACCGCGTTCTGACAAAGTCCCGAATAATCCGGATGTAGAGATCAGCGGGCTGGAGTCTCCGCAAAACGGCCCTTGATCCGCTCCATGCGGTTTTTCATGGTCACCGCAAACCCCTGGTCAGGTAGATCATCAAGAAGTTGTTCCATGTAGTCAAATGATTCCCACAATCCTCCGGCAGGCTTTTTGGTATGTCCCGCCTGCTGCCGGATCCGGCGTACCAGAGAAAGATCCCGTATTCCCGGTTTTCCGGCCAGACGGTCTATGAGGTACTCAAGTTGCACCCGTTCATTGCTGAGCAGATAGTCGGCAAGAACATCTTCGGGTAATGTCATGGTAATTGACTTGAGATAGCTGAACAGTCTGAGCAGACTGATACCGGTTATTTCTTCCAGAATTTCATCGAGCCGTGGAGGGTCGAGCACCGGCCGGCCTATCGGGAATCCATATGGATTGGAATATGCCAGGATATTGTCAGTATCGGTCCCGGTAGAACTGTCCTGTTCCGGTTCATCCAGGATCGGGTATTCATCCGGAGATATCAAGCCGGATTCCGACTCTGGCTCCGGCTCCCGTTCAGGTTTCGGCGCCGTTTCAGGTTCTGGTTCAGAGGCCGGTTCCGGTTCCGGCTCCGGCTCGTGTTCAGGGGCCGGTTCTGGCTCCGGTTCGATAACCAGTTCAATATCATCAACAGATTCAGGGTCACCGGAAGAAGCTTCATCGGTCGGCGGATCATCGGGAAGTTTTTCCATGGTCTCCGGTTCCTCGGGGTGGGGCACCGGTTCTGGTGTCTCCGGCTCACACGGTGGCACCGGTTCTGGAACTGCTGGTTCATCAGTTGCGGGTTTGCCAGGAGGTGTCGGCTCAGGGGCTTGCTGAACTGGAGTTTCGCCAGGTGATTCCTGGACTGAGGCAGGCTCAACCGGCTCCGTCTCCGGAGGTGAGGAAATGTCTTCCGGTTCGGCCGGAAGCACGGCGGTTTCAACGGAATCAAAAGGATCTTCGTTCCCGAGAGTCATGATGTCATCGACAGGCGATTCCAGAGGTTCTTCAAATTGTACGAGATCATCAAATCCGGTATCTGCCTCTTCCTCATCGTCTAGGGCATCGGTGGTAACGAGTTCATCGAAGGGAATTTCACTGTCGTCAATGAGTTCCTCGTCTTCGAAAAGGGTCAGGGGGTCTGTATCTTCATCAACCGGAATAAACTCGTCCTCGTCAATGTCAGTATCAAGGAGCTGCAGAGGATCAAGCGGGAAGTTGTCGTCGGGCAAACTCCGGTCACGGAGAAGTTCAAGGTTTTTACCCAGAACACCGGGGTTCATGGAACCGTACCGTTGCACGGCCTGTTCATACAGTTCAAGCGATTCGGAGAGTCTGGTGAGATCTTCTTCCGATCCCCGGCTTCCCTGCAGATTTACTATTTCGTCAGCGAGCTGAACGGCCTCGGAGTTGCGTCCGGTCCGCTGATAGAGCATACAGAGGGCGGCACGGGCTTCAATATGCTCGCTTTGCCGGTCCAGTACTTCCTGGTACGTTTTCTCTGCAAGATCGTTATTGCCCATGGTCTCATAGAGTTGTCCGAGCGAGATGCGGACATCCCAGTCTCGGGGCCGTTCCTTGAGGTAGGCAAGCAGTTGTTCTTCCGCTTCGGGGAGTTTCCCGGATTGTACCAGTTGTTCTGCGAGATCAATACGAAAATCAATTTCCGCCGGATCTATCGCCAGAATCCGGGCAAAGCAGAGTTCCGCTTCTTCATTTTCTCCGAGCTGGGCATGCATCCGGCCCTTGAGGCGGAGCATGGTAATATTTTCCGGAACAAGTTTTTCCAGATCCCGGAACACCGCCCGGCTTTCTGCGTAATCCTGGGTTTTGAGATAAAACCGTGCCAGGTGAATCAGTATGTCAACATTTTCCGGATGTTTTTCCCGTAGTGAAAGCAGTTCCTTGAGGGCATCATCGGTATTACCCTGGCGTTCAAAAAGCTGTACCAGCGCCAGTACGGCGTGAACGTTTGAACTGTCCGAATTGATTGCCTTTCGGAAATAGCTCTGGGCTTCATCATCGTGGCCTTTTCTGGCAGCGATTGTCCCCATTTCCAGCAGAGCACGGGTTTCATCAGGATCGACCGCGAGAATTCTCCGCAGGGTCGCGACACAGTTTGTTTCATCCTGCTGACGGGAATACAGGGTAGCCAGGTCGCGCAGGGCATCAAGCCAGCCCGGTTTTGTTTTAAGCGCAAGGGTGAATTCGGTAATTGCTTCACGGGGACGGTTGAGCTTCTCGTAGCTGTGCGCCATGTTGTAGTGGATAAACGGATGATTCGGATCAATTTGCAGTCCGCGCCGGTAAGCCTGGAGCGCGAGATCATGCCGTCCGCTGAGCGCGTGAATGCTTCCGAGGTGATTATACGCCAGAACGTCGTCTGGTTTGTTGTCTATGACCTCGGTAAAACACCGGGCTGCGTCGTCGTACCGTCCCATCTGTTTATAGGTATTTCCGAGATTGTAGAGAACGGTATCAAAGTCTTTGCCGGTTTTCCGGGCTTCCTTGAGTACGGCGATTGATTCTTCGAACCGTTCAAGCCGGCGGTATATGATGCCGAGATTGTTGAGTATTTCAACATCACCGGAAACAATTCCTGAAAGTTTTTTGAACACCGACAGCGCTTTTTCAAGATTGTCCGAGCGAAGATAGACCGATCCCAGCAGTAATAGCGCTTCAATTGACTCTTCGTTTTGCCGCATGAGGTTGAGGAGTATTTTTTCGGCATAGGAAAAATCCCGGGCAATGAGTGCAGAATTCGCCCGTTCGAGTATTACAGATGTTTGATCAGCCATCAGGAGTCTCCTCGGTATTGATCAGTTCCCACCGGCACCGTACACGGCAAGGGGACGGGCTGATGCTTCTGCCGATTGCGGTCCCTGATGGGTTTGCCCGGCTGCATCATAGGCGGCAACAGAGAAATAGTATAGCACACCGTTTTCCAGATTCTCGATTTTAACCGAAAGGCTCTCTCCCGCATCCAGGGGAGAACCCTTGGCGAGATATTCTCCGGGACGCGTGCCCCAGTACACCATATATCCGGCGGTATCATGATCGATTGACGCCGGCCAGGAAAGAAGAACAGACCCGTCTGCCGGTTCGGCCCGGAGCCGGACAGGCGGCCATGGAGGTGTATCTTCCCGATATCTGAGGGAAATAGAAGAAAGAACCGGTGTTGAAGCTGCTTCTCCATCAGGATACAGTTCCACAGCAACCTGAAAGTACCTGCCGGATATTCCGGTCACCGGCTCGCCCGGCTGTACCGGTTGCCACTCAGGGAAAGTATCGGTCCAGCGATAAAAGTTCTCGCCGGCGCGGACAAAGAAGGCGGCTCCGGTTTGGGGAGGAAGGGCGATCCGGGCATCCAGAAGATCGAGAACAGAGGCTGGTCCACCGGAATCAAGCGGATTGGTTTCAATACGCCCGCCACGAACCGGATAGCGGTTCATGAGCTCATTTCTGTTTTCAATGCTTACACTTTCAACCGGTTGCCGGCGTATGCGGAATTCATCCAAAATTCCGGAGAACCGGGGGGCAATTTCAATCTTGGAGGCCGTACCGAAAATTGCCGGATAAACATCTCCGGATTCACGACCGTCGGTTGTCAGATACCGAAGCGCCTCCGTTTGACCGTCGAGACGGTATTCAAGCAGTCCCGTAATCGCATCATAGGAAAGCGCGTGGTGCGTCCATTCTCCGGGTACGAGATTCCGGCGTCCTGAAAGCACAACATTGACCGGTTCCCCGGTAAACGTACTCCAGATGTTGGAAAACGACCATTCAAGACGGTTTTTCATGATTACCGAGCGGATGTACTGATACAGAGGGCGACCGGACCCGGTCCGAGAGGAACACCACTGAAACAGGATGCTTCCGTTTTCGGTTACCGCCGGGTGAAGCCAGAATTCAATAGTGAAGGATTTTGTTGATCCGGGAGAACCGAACAGTGTTTCGGGACCGCCCCGGAGTACAAGCCCGGAATTCTCCGTGTTGCACAGGGCCGCGCCGCCGTGGCGGGCTTTGCGAGATCCGGCCGGTAACAGATCGTTCGAAACCAGCGTGTATTGCCCGGTTTCGTCCGCAAACCCTTTTCCGTCGAATGAAAGATACAGATCATCTGATGTGGTCTGATCGGACGAATCAAGGACAATAGCCTCGTGCCCCAGACGCCCCGGAGCCCGCGCAATTCCCTGCTCCCGGGACAACGCCGGCCATCCGGCGGATCCACCCAACACCATGGTTTTCTCTTCCGCAGCAGCGGAAAAGATCATCACTCCGAGAAAAATTGCCAAAAAGATCGATAATTTACTACTATACATAACGGTACTTATCAGAATATCGGCAGGATGGTATGATAAATCCAATGAAAGCGCAGGCGGAAATCCGGAAAAAACTCCATGAAACCGCCCGTTCTGCTCCAAAACAGAGCGGTGTATACCTCTGGAAAGATGAAAAAGGGGAGATACTCTACGTCGGAAAGGCAAAATCCCTGAAAAACCGGCTTTTGTCATACTTTTCCTCCAATCGGGATGTAAAAACCGCAATCCTTGTTTCCCGTGCCCACTCCCTGGACTATATCACCTGTGACAATGAATATGAAGCGCTTCTTCTTGAAAACACACTCATCAAGCAGCACAGTCCACGATACAACATTGACCTCAAGGACGGGAAAACCTATCCCGTAATCAAGATAACCAACGAGCCTTTTCCCCGTATCTACCGGACAAGAAGGATTCAAAAAGACGGGGCACGATATTTTGGCCCCTTTCCGAACCTGAACGCGGCGGACAGGTTCCTGGACTTCGTGAAGAAGTATTTCCGTCTCCGCCAGTGCCGCCGGCTGATCCGACGGTCCCAGCCCTGCCTTTATTATCACATGGGGTTTTGCAGCGCTCCCTGTTGCGAAAGAATCAGCGAAACTGACTACCGGAAAGAAGTCCGGGAAATTATCAGCCTGCTCCAGGGCTCAAAAGCGGCACTCACTCGACTCGAGAAAAAAATGAAATCCGCCGCACAGGAACACAGATTCGAACAGGCGGCACAGATCCGCGACGGAATAACGGCAGTGCAGGAACTGCATGGACAAAATGCCGTGGTGGATATGGACAGCGAAGCACGGGACTACATAGCCTGGGCAGCCGAGGGAGTAATGGTAACCTTTTCGGTGCTCCGCATGCGAAACGGCCGCCTTGTTTCCCGGGACCTGTATCGCGTACGGAGCCTCAAGGACGAAGAAGAAATACTCCCCGAATTCCTCATGGCCTTCTACAAAAAGCCGGAAGAAGTTCCGCCGAGGATCTTTGTGCCCACCGAACAGGGCCTTTCCCTCGCCGAACGGTGGTTTTCCAACGTCCTCGGCTGCGAAACCCGTATCGAAACCGTTGTAATTGAGGATGACAGCGAGAAAACCCGCCGCACAGCAGGTACCCCATCCGGCGAGGCAGCCGCCCCGAAACAGAACTACCGCTCGGGACGCATAAATACCGAAAAGCGCCATGCGACCGCAATGGCGATGGCCCGCTTCAACGCCCGGGAAGATGCCGGCAGGCGCCTGCGTGAACGGGGAGATTTCCCGGCGCTCGAAGAACTCCGCTCCCTGCTTGATCTTCCACAGGTTCCGGCACGTATTGAAGGATTCGACATTGCCCACATCGGTGGACGGCTCCCGGTAGCCAGTCTTGTATCTTTTTATAACGGAAATCCCGACCGCAAGAACTACCGGATGTTCCGCCTGCGCACCACGGACGGGGTCATTGACGACTTCGCGTCCATGCGGGAGGTAACCACCCGACGCTATACCCGCCTTCTCAACGAGCAGGCCGATCTTCCCGATCTTGTCGTGATTGATGGTGGTATCGGACAGGTAAACGCCGTACAGGGAGTTCTGGACGCGCTTGCGCTCGAAATTCCCGTGATCGGCCTGGCAAAACGGGACGAAGAACTTTATCTCCCCGGGAATTCCGCTCCCCTGCGCCTCCCCCGCCGCTCGGATGCTCTGCGTCTGCTGCAGCGTGTCCGTGATGAAACCCACCGGTTCGCAACAACCCGGAATCAGCGGCTCCGAACCCGGGAGAACACCCGACTTATTTTTGAGGAACTTCCCGGTATCGGTCCAAAAAAAGCCGCCATT
>CAZVEL010000422.1:0-3630 GCA_964626305.1 uncultured Treponema sp.
GCGGTTCCGGTAAAATCCACGGATTGTCGCCACATCCCTGGCGAGGTTCTCCATATCTTTTACCTGCGGTTTGCGTACCCATGCCTGCACCAGACCGGAAAACATCCCGACTCCAATAAAAGGATTGAGTGTGGCAAGGGGAGCTCCCGCAAAGGCAGCCAAAACAGCCAGGGGATGCCCGAGTGCAATAATAGTTCCCAACGCTGCAAGAGATCCGTTCCACAGGAGCCAGCGGATCAGCATGTCGAATGAGGTTACCGCTCCGCCGGTAAAAAATCCGGCAAGAAGCAGGGCTGCAAGACAGGCAGGAAAGGTCCAGCCGGCTATTTTTGATCCGATTCCTTTCGGGGGTACCGATGCTATATCGTCAAGATCCGTTCCCCTTTTCCCGGTGGAAAGTTCATTAAGCATTATTTCCGTTCCCGGCAAATGACCGGCGCCGAGAATGGCTACCACTTTTTGCCCCGGGGCCGTGAAAATCTTTGTAGCTAGGTACCGGTCCCGTTCGTCAATAAGAACTTCCTTAACTCTCGGCATATAGGCAGCAAGTTCATCCATCATGGTGTCCATGGCGCCCTGTTCTTTCATGTTCTCCACATCTTCACTCGAAAGTTCTTCTTTGGAAAAGGCGCTCGATACGAGCGCGGCAAGAAGTTTGGCTTTTCCCCAGAGACCGTTTTTTGCCCATGCACGCTGGAGCGTAACCTGGATGGGGCGGTCCGCCATGGTCGCGGGGATGCCGTTTTCTTTGGCAACCTGAAGCGCCCTGGCCATTTCGGTGCCTGGCTTGATTCCAGTGTCGGCTCCCATGCGTTTTTGAAAAGACGAAAGTACGAGGTTCGCGAGAAGCAAAAATCCGCGGCCTTCCCGCAGGACTTTCGATATATCCAGTTCCTGCCATCCTTTTTCATTATTCAATGACTGGTGCCGTCCTTCGTCCAGCTCGATACATACGTGATCCGGTTTTTCGTCCTGCATCACCTGTGCTACTTCGTTAACACTTTCTCCAGATATATGGGCGGTTCCAACGAGAATGAATTCCCGCCCGTCAAGTTCCACACGTTTTACTGTCTGCGTCATGTTCGCTCCTGTATGAGTCCAATTCCCGGGTAATCCTTTCGAGAAGGAGCTTTGATCCAGGGTATTTGTGCGGAGAAATAATTCCTCCGGCCATGTGACGGTGTCCACCGCCGGTTCCGATTCCGTCCAGTGCGGAACGGATAATGCTTCCTGCGTCCAGGGAACAATCCTTCGAACGTGCGGAAAGATGATATTCTTCTCCACGGATTTCCACTGCGACAACGAAGGTGATTTCCTGCAATCGTAACAAAAAATCGGCCAGTACGGAAAGCAGCTCGCTCGAATAATCTTCTCTTAATTCAATGAGGAGGGTCGAGCCCTGTGCCAGGGATGAAGTAAATGCCTTGCCGATGGCCCGCACCTGATCCAGTTTGAGGGATGTTCGAACCACTTCCCGGGCAAGTTCGTAATTTCCCATGAAAAACAGTTCATAGTGAGCGTCAAGATCCGTCTTGCTCACATGCCGTGAAAGAAAGTCGGTATCGAGCTGAATCCCGGCAATGAGGGCTGTCGCCGTCGTCCGGTCGGCTTCCTCTCCCGAGTCCAGCCAGTAGGTCCAGATAATTGAGGAACAGGATCCTGTATCCGGACGGATATCGACCAGCGGACATGCCGGTTTCCCGGTTGCCGGATGATGATCGATTACCCCAACGAGTTCACCGGGGGCTTTGCGGACGGTCCCGTCAATCGGCGAGCCGTCAACCACAATGGTCTGCGCACCGGGCAGTTTTAATGCGTCATCAAAGGGGAGGTACTGGATGGCGAGGCGGTCCATCATGATGGAAAGGGAGATGCTCTGAATCTCACCGGAGAAAGTCATGTCGGCCGCATACCCGGCGCGAAGCAAAAGCTCACACAGGGCATAGGCCGACGCTATTGCGTCATGATCGGGAAAATCGTGTGCCTGTACAAGAACAGGACGGGTTTTATCCAGAATTCCTGCAAGCTCACGGAAGGGTTTGTTCCCCATTCTCAGCTCTTGGGGCTGGTTGTGCCGTTTTCATGGGCAGCGCTTTCCAGTCGGGTAACGGCCCACTGGCTCAGCCGGTACTCAAAGAAGGAGGGAACCGGGACGGACAGAACCTCCATATAGTATTTCTGGGCAATACTGACGCTCTGAAACATCTCATAGTATACGGCTGAATAAAACAGCATCCTGTTCCGTTTGTTTGTGTTTTTCTCACGCATAATTCGGTTGAGCACGTCTGCATCTCCGGCTTGATCCACGAAGAGCCTGCAGAGATAGTATTCGGTTGTTTCACGGTCCAGGGTTCTAATATATTGGGACATGAATTTCTTTGCTTCGTCCTCGCGTCCTTCCTTGTAGAAACAGAGGGTGTACATGAGCGCGTAGGAGGTGTTTTCCGGATTATAGGACAGGGCCCGGCGGAATGCTTTCCGGCTGGCTGCCCAGTCTTCCTTGCCCCACAGGAGAATCCCGAGACTTTCCGAGGCAAAGTAATATTGTGGGTACAGAGCCACTACTTTTTGATAGTCGGCAATGGCTTCGTCCGTGTTTTCGAGGTCGTCGTTCAGACCGGCCCGGTAGATGTAGGCAAGATATTGTTCAGGTTTAAGGGTAATTGCCTCGGAAAAAGCTTCGCGGGATGCTTCCTTTCGGCCCATGGCCATGAGGTACTGTCCATAATCAACCCAGTGTCCGTATATGGATCCATCAAGTTCGATGGCTTTCTGGATGTCATCAAGCGCCTGGGGGCGTTTCCGGTTTTCCGCGTATACGCGGGCCCGCTCCGCCCAGAGAAGGTGATATTCCGGATCTCGTGAAATTGCCAAGCTAAGGGTGTCTTCTGCCTTGTCCAGATCGTTTTCCATGTAATAGGCACGACCAAGTCCGAGCAGGGCATCGGTGTTATCCGGGTCCGCAGCCACCGCTTTTGTAAGCCACTCACGTGCCTGGCGGTAGTTTTTCCGTGAGAGACTGTCGAGTCCGGCCGCTGTGAGTGCATCACTGTGGTCCGGTTTGAGCTGGATTACCCGGTTCAGGTAGTGCCTGCGCTCCTTCGGGTCTCCGTCGGCTCCGGCAAGAATGGCCCGGGCATACAGGAGTTCGGTATCATTTGGATACTGCTCTTCCAGGCTGTCCGCCAGCGTCTTTGCCTCGTCGAGCCGTCCTGCCGTAGTGAGAATGGCAAGTTTGAGCCGGGCAACAGCCGGATCGGATGCCTCCGGTTCCGGAACGGACTCAAAAAGAGCAAGTGCTTCTTCGTACCGCTTTTCGGAAACAAGACGATTCAAGTCCGTTCCGAACTGAATGCGACTGTATTCGCCCTGTTCCGTCTGAACAGGCTTTTCAACACTGGCACACGAGAACAATAAAACCATTGCTGCCGCGGCAATTGCCGTCCACCCCGATATCTGTGTTATTCGCATTGTATCATCCCCTCTTGGACGTTGATTTTGTCACGTGCTTTGGTTACACTCAAACAAATGACAAAGAATGTATCCCGCAGAATTCTACTGCTCCTGGTTCTCTACGTTTGTATTATTTTCGGCATATTTGCCGTCCAGTTTACCAAAGGTACGCTCTTT
>CAZVEL010000423.1:0-1584 GCA_964626305.1 uncultured Treponema sp.
TTTTATACTGATGCCCGAAACCGCATATCAACTGAGGAACGGATCATTCCGGGAACAGATCGTGATTCGGTATTGATTACCGGAAACGAGCAGCAAAGCCTCGTATTTCATCTTCGGGATGATGGCATAACCGTTCCATCGGCGCTCTATATCGCAAACTGGGAACGACTCAATACCCTTACCTGGCGGCCGGACTTCCTCCCGGGTCGATCATTCAACACCCTGTACTCCGTACAGGATTCAGCCGTTCTTTTTGTATGGCCGGCAAAAACCGTTTCACCCAACAGCCTGTACACCGTCCGAATGCTCTTCGGTCCGTACCGGATTAAAGACGCTGCTCCCGAGACGGCCGCGTCCGGCGATGATCCTTTATGGGCTGATGATCCTTCCCCTGATACGGAAGATGACCGCCTTGCCCTTATCGAACAGATTCTTTCACGGATTGACGAAATTGAGCTTGATCCTTCCATCGCATCCGACGAGGAACTCGATTACCTGAATCATACTCTTGATACACTATTGCAGCAAAGGATACCCGAGTAACCGATGTCACTGACCGTTCTTGAGCATGCCAAACGGGCATTTTACCGAAAAAAGTACAATGATGTCATAACACTTCTCGAACCGAATACCATCCAGTACCGGGATTCATTCACGTTTTATATGTATCTCGGCATGGCCTGTCTGTACACCGGGGACATCGGTGGCGCGACCACCTATTTTCAGCGTGCACGCCAGATAAAGATGCGCGACCCGGAACTCCTTGTTGCCCAGGCTGCGCTGCATTTGCGCCGTGGAGATACCCACCAGGCGGTGGAGTACTATCTGGAAGCGCTGGAATACGCGCCGTCCCACCGGCTTGCCCGCAAGTCACTCGACTTTATCCGGAAGAACAGTGACCCCGAAACCATTTCCTCGCTCGTTGAAACCGGAAAGATCGCCCGGTTTTATCCGCGCATCAAGCGACCGCTTACCGCGGGTCGGCTCGCCGCGAAGGCAGTTCCGCTCGCGTTTGTTGTGCTTGCCGCCGTTCTTGTGTACCGGGGCATTACCGCCGATCCCGGCCCGGTCCGTGCCGACCTTTCGGCTCTGGAGCTCGACTCTACCGACCGCGAGGATGCCATTGCCATGAGCGGTTCGTACCGGTATGTCCTTACGGAAAAGGAACTGTTCGCAAGCTACGAAAAAGCCCAAAAGTTTTTCCAGTCCTACCGCGACAACGCGGCACAGGTGGAAATTAACCGCATACTCAACTCGAACGCGTCTGTTGCCATAAAGCGGAAATCCCGAGAGCTCATGGGGTATCTCTCGAAGCAGGGTTTTGACACCATTCAGGATGTGTACACCTACGACGAGGTGTCACAGGAACCCTGGCTCTATCTTGATTGCTGGGTCGTCTGGAAGGGCATGGCGACGAACGTGGTCTCCGGCGAAAACGCGATGATCTTCGATCTTCTCGTGGGCTATGACACGCGCGACGTGCTCGAAGGCATCGTCCCCGTCCGCTTTGGCAAGGTCCTCTCCGTAGACCCGGAAAAGCCCCTCGAAGTGCTCGGTCAGGTCGGCCTCGAAGACGGTAAAGTA
>CAZVEL010000424.1:0-6518 GCA_964626305.1 uncultured Treponema sp.
GGGATGGGAATATTGTATCTATACAGTTTTCCGTGAATCGGGAGCTTACCGCACTCAATCCTGCAACAGCTCTTCGCCGGGCCGGTCTCGCGCGGGACCTTCCGCTCTTCTGTTCTGCCGAACCATGGATTGAAGGATATCTGGAAAATGTTATCCGGGTACTCATTACCTACTATGGAACCGGAACACCCGTGCCGGTATACATGAACGGCGCCGAGGTGCTGCGTCCGGATCTGAATAACGGTGGAAAGAACAGAACAGAAAACAGTTCGTTCGATGATCATGAATAATGATATCAAATCCGTATGGCTGGTTTCCCGTGAATATGCCGGGGTGGCAGAAGCGGGTGGGGTAAAGAATGTTGCCCGCTCTCTCGCTGAAGGCCTTGCCCGAAAGGGTGTATCAGTTGCTGTATTTATTCCCCATTATGGATGTGTTGCCCAATCAGGACCTTGTCTTTTTTCCTCTGCGGTAACAGTACTCGGCGCTGTGCACCAGGTGTCCTTCATTTCAGCAGAATTGCAGGGAATTTCGCTTATCCTCATCGATTCGGCAATATTTTCTGAAAAAGACGATGTCTATGTGTATTCCGATCGGGAAGCGCGAATGACCCACGGGGTTGTACGCGGCCAGGGACACAACGACATGGATATCATGAATCTGGTTCATCAGCGGAGCGTTCTCGAGTATGGGCGGCTGTCCGGAATCGTACCGGAAATTGTACACTGTCAGGATGCGCACACCGCCATTTTACCTGCAATAGCCGGAAACGATTCAATGTACCGGGACCTGTATTCAAGCTCATCGTTCGTTGTTACCATACACAACGCCGGGCCCGGCTATCGGCAGCTTGTCCCCGGAATTGATCGTGCCGGAGATTTAACTGGATTGTCCATCGACGTTCTTGAAGCAGGTATGTTCAACGGAAATCTTGAACCGTTTCTTCTTGCTTCAGAATATGCCCATCTCACGACAGTCTCACCCTGGTATGCGGATGAATTGACGAGTCATCGCTACAGCGCCATGACAGAAGGACTCTCGGCAGAATTTGAACGACGGAGAACGCGAATTACCGGTATTGTTAACGGTATAGATTATCACCGGTATGATCCGTCCGACACCGCCTGTTCAATGCTCCCCTTTGCCTATGACCCTCCTAACGGCGATTTTGAAGGAAAATATCGAGCGAGAAACCATTTTGTGCAGAATCTTCAATCACTTTCCAATGAAGCGAACATCGTCTGTCATGGATCTCTTGAATTGACGGATAAAAATGTTTTGTTTGTGTATCAGGGACGAATCGTATGGCAAAAAGGCCTGGATGTATTTGTGAATGCCGCACATGAAGTTCTTGAAAAAACACCCCGGGCCCGTTTCATTGTTCTGGGACAGGGAGACCCGATCCTGGAAGATTCATTGATGAAAGCTTCTGCAAAATTTCCCGGTTCTTTTGTCTTTTTGCAGGGGTATGAACGGTCTCTCGCCCGGCTTTCCGTTGCTTCAGCAGATTTTCTCGTGCTTCCCAGCAAATTTGAACCCTGCGGTCTTGAGGATTACATAGGGCAGATTTTTGCCACAATTCCAGTAGCCAATGCAGTGGGCGGTTTACAGAAAATACAGGATGGAATACACGGGTATGTGTACCATACCGGCTTTTCCGATAATGCGGCAACTATTCTGGCGGACCGGCTTGTCTCACTTGCTGCTCCCGTGCTTGCATCATACGGCGATGGAGCCGCTTCCGTTCCCGAATATCGAGAAATGCTTTCAAACGCCGCGTCCCATGTAAAAGAAGCTGGTAATTGGGATTCGATCATCGATGAATTCTATTTTCCCTTTTATCACGATATAATTTCGACAACATGTTGACTTTTTATTCGTAATCAGATACATTGCACCTCGTTCGCGATGCCAACTTAGCTCAGCTGGCCAGAGCACGTGATTTGTAATCTCGGGGTCCAGGGTTCGAATCCCTGAGTTGGCTGTGCTTAAGACATTGCAGAATATGGGGAGATTCCCGAGCGGTCAAAGGGGGCAGACTGTAAATCTGTTGGCTACGCCTTCCAAGGTTCGAATCCTTGTCTCCCCAAAGCCTTCCTTGCCACAAGGAAGGCTTTTTTTTTCCTTTGCTGGAGAAGCCCTGTATGAATGAGCCTTTTTATATAAACGGATTATACTTTTCCTGTACCGGTTGTTCAGCATGTTGCCGGCATGATCCCGGTTTTGTATACCTGTCAGATTCAGATGTGGAACGGTTAGTGTACTGGTCCGGTCTTTCACGTGAGAAATTTATCAAGGCTTATTGCCGGTGGGTTCCTCGCGGCGATGGATTTGAATATCTTTGTTTGAGGGAAAAAAAGAATTTTGATTGTATACTATGGAATAACGGGTGCACAGCGTACGAAGCACGACCGCTCCAGTGTTCTGCATACCCGTTCTGGCCGTCAATGCTCATGGATGAGGACTGGTGGAATGCAACAGCTGAAACCTGTCCGGGCATGAACCATGGTCGCTTCTACACGTATGAAGAAATAACCGCGTTTCTGGATCAGCGTGCAGCGGAACCATATATCCGACGAAAGCCTGAAAACTGAAAAACCGGCAGGAGGGTGCACAGTGAAAGTCCATTTTTGGGGTGTGCGGGGGTCAATACCGACGCCGCTCACTCCGTTGCAAATACAAAACCGGGTCGCGGCGGTTGTTCAGCGAATATCAGAACGGGATGTGCGGGATGCCGATTCACGGGAGCGCTTTTTGGCCTCTCTTCCAAAATGGCTGTTCGGAACAGTGGGTGGTAATACCTCCTGTGTATCGCTGGAAACATCATCCGGAGAAGCCATAATTCTTGATGCGGGGAGCGGTTTACGTGAACTTTCTCTCAATCTCTCTGAGAGACCGGCTTCCCCGAAAGGGAAAACATTTCACCTTTTTCTTTCTCATTTTCATTGGGATCATCTACAGGGACTGCCGTTTTTTGCCCAGGCATTCAATCCGGCTAACCGGATCATTTTTTACAGTACGAATCCTGATGTACGGAAACTGCTCGCCCGGCAGATGGAAAGCCCGTATTTTCCGGTTCCGTTTGAAGGACCTGGTGGTTTTAATGCTCAGATGGAATTTGTTCATCTTGAGAATGCGGAACAGGAAATCAGTATCGGAGAAACCGGCATATCCTGGTATCCGATGGATCATCCGGGCGGGTGCGTCGCGTACCGTTTTGAGGATGCCGGAAAAGTATTCATCTACGCAACAGATACCGAATTACGCCGGGAAAATTTCGTGAAGAATGAAACCAATACCCGTTTCTTTTCCGGTGCCGATGCCGTGGTCATGGACTCGCAATACACAATGGATGAAGCGCTCCAGAAAGAAGGATGGGGCCATTCGTCTTTTTCCATGACAGTGGATTTCGCGTTGAACTGGGAATGTAAAAAGCTGATTCTTTTTCATCATGAGCCGACCTATTCCGATAAAAAACTTTTCACCGTGCTCCAGTCGGCGTCATGGTATTCCGGATACAACGATAAAGGTACGCTGGAAATAGAAATCGCACGGGAAGGGATGGAGCTTGATTTATGACTATTGATCCTGTTTCATACACTTTTTCTGAAGAAGAAATAAAGAGTCTCGCTCTGTTACTCAGGAGAAATGAGGCTGTTTTGGATACAGTGCTGGACGGTTTTCACGCATTCCTTGAAAACACCGTATATCAAAGTTTGACTATTGCAGAGGCGGAAGATTTTTTTGATGAAAAGCGCTAAATTCCTGAACGTTTTTTTCTTGTTGCTTCTCGTTCTCGCTGCAGTGTGTGCGGGAATCTTTCTGGCCTATGTACATCTGGACCGTCCGGTTGATTCTGACGGAGAAGAGGTATTGTACACTGTACGAAAAGGATCGTCGATTCTGTCCATAGCAAGCTCACTTCAGGATAAAGGACTTGTGCGGTCTGCCTTTTTAGCAACCGTTCTTACGAGAATTCGTCCTTATTCAGTAAAAGCCGGCACCTACCGTCTGTCGCCGGCGATGCGTACTGAATCAATTTTACGAAAACTCCATGATGGACGACAGGAATCGGTACGTATAACCATTCCTGAAGGTCTTACCATAACCAAAACCGCCCTACAATTTGACGAGGCGGGCATTGTCCCCGCTGAGGATTTCATTGCAGCCTGCCGGAAACGCGAAATCCTGGACCAGTTTGATATTCCGGCCCGGAGCGCCGAAGGATTCCTGTTTCCGGATACCTATACATTTCATTATGAGGTAAGCGGGGACGAGGTGGTATCAACCATGATTGACAATTTCTTCCAGAAGACGGCCGACATGGAAAACCTGCCGCAAAACCGGGAAGAACTGTTCAGGAAGGTCATACTTGCCAGTATTGTTGAGCGTGAATACCGTGTTGCCCGGGAGGCACCACTTATTGCAAGTGTGTTTTCCAATCGGCTTAAAATAGGAATGGGACTTCAGTCATGTTCCACAATTGAGTACATTATTACAGAAATACAGGGCAAACCGCATCCGACTCGTCTTTTAACCGATGATCTTGAAATACCCAGTGACTACAACACGTATCTCTGGGCGGGATTGCCGCCCGGGCCCATTTCAAATCCCGGCAAGACAGCGCTTGCGGCCGCCTTCAATCCACCACGTTCAAAATATTTGTATTTCCGCCTGACGGACCCGGTCCGAGGAACCCATGTTTTCACACAGTCACTTAATGAACACGTTGACGCCGGCCGGGATATCTATCTTAAAAGGGCCGCGGGTAACTGATGGCAAGAATTGCGAACGAAACCATAGAAGAGGTGAATGCCAGAACGGATATTGTCGCCCTTGTTGGAGAATATACACGTCTTGAACAGCGGGGAAGTGACTGGTGGGGATGTTGTCCGTTTCATAATGAAAAAACCCCTTCTTTTCACGTTGTTCCGGAACGGAACATGTATCATTGTTTTGGATGCGGCGAAGGCGGAGGGGTTATCAAATTCGTCATGGAGATGGAAAAGCTTTCCTTCGTGGAGGCTGTGGAATCCCTTGCGAAAAAAGCTGCCGTGGAAGTACGCTATGAAGGCGGATCCCGGAATGATATGCCTCGAAAAGATGATACCCGGGAAAAACTGATTGAACTGTATGGAAGAGTTGCGGGGACATTCCATTATATGCTCATGAATACTCCGCAAGGTACGGCGGCAAAGAACTATCTTAATGCACGTCTGGTATCAAAAGAAATAATCGAATCATTCAATCTTGGATACGCGCCAGCTGACCGCTACTGGCTTCATGCTTTTTTGACGAAGAAGGGCTATTCCCGTGATTTTCTTGCACAATCCGGTCTGTTTTCGAAGAAATACCCCGAGATCGCTTTTTTTTCGAACCGCCTGATGTTTCCCATTGCGAATCGCAAGGGTGAGATTGTGGCCTTTGGAGGTCGTATCATTGACGGTGACGGTCCAAAGTATCTGAACCCCGGGGACCTGCCGCAATATCGAAAGGGTGAAACCCTGTTTGCCTTTGACCGGGCCCTGCCGGAAATACGGAAATCAAAAAAAGTAGTTTTTTGTGAAGGGTATATGGACGTTCTTGCCTGGCATCAGGCAGGGGTGCTCAATGCAGTCGCACCGCTCGGAACAGCCTTTACGGAACAGCAGGCAAAAATGGTACGGTCTTTCGCGGAAACAGTGTACCTTTCTTTTGATTCCGACCTGGCGGGACAAACTGCCACGTACAAGGGAATACTGTTGTGCAGGAAGCTGCAGTTTAATGTACAGGTCCTTGATATCCGTAATGGAAAAGACCCTGCGGATATTTTACAAAATGAGGGAGCGGAAGCATTGAAAAAACTCCTCGATTATTCTATACTGGATCTTGACTATCTTGTTATGATGGCCGGTACCCGTTTTGATACCGCTAATCCGGAGGGAAAAGCCAGAGCTGTGGCATTTATGTTTCCATATCTGGAGGCGCTTGAGTCCGATATCCAGAGGGAGTCGACAGTACAGCGGCTTTCAACCGCTTTCGGTATAACAGAAAAAGCTCTGCTAACCGATTTTCACAACAGGAAACAGCCACAGGAGACACGACCGGCAGCTGACAAACCAGCGGCGGTTCGATCCATAAAAAGAACAGCCGAACTCAGGGCTGTTCTTGCGGTTGCGGCAAATCCTGATTTTTTTCAGGTGATGAGGTCGCGGATTACTTCCGATGATATAGAAGACGCTGATGCGAAAGATTTGTATATTGTTCTGGAAGACTGCTACCGAAACGGTGCCATGAGTCATGAAAGCATTCTGGCAAATTCCCGGGATGAACAGATGCGGACTGTCATCACCGAAACAATAGTCGGTGGAGAATTCGCAGAAAATGCCCGGAAGGTGCTGGAGGACGCAATAGTACGTATAAAACGGAACGCGCTCGAAAAGAAAAGAACCAGGATTCTCGCCGGAATGAGCACCATGTCGACAGGAAGTGTCGACGAAATGCTCGCTATTTCGGAGATGATGGCAGAGAAAAAAAGT
>CAZVEL010000425.1:0-5124 GCA_964626305.1 uncultured Treponema sp.
CAGGCAGGCCAGTGAATAAACCGAAACCGAAAGGCGGTGTTTCGGGACTGGATACTCTTCCCGATCTGCAGGATTTCGTGCCGGAAGAAAAAGTTGTGGAGGAAGATACCGCCGATATTGACGACAATGTTGCACAATCGTCGGGAACGGGGTTTTCTGTACCCGATGTCGGAACCGACGGAGTGGAAACAGAGACAATGGCAAGAGCTATCCGTACTATACTGTCCAAGGACAATTAACGTACTTGATAATAAAAGGGTGTGTACATGGGGAATGCGCTTTTGGAGCAAAAAACCGAAGAAGAACTCTGGTCTGAATATAAGAAGGCCCGTGATCCCGCAATTCGGGAATTTTTTATAAAGCAATATGCTCCACTGGTTAAATATGTCGCCGGAAAGGTAGCGGTGGGCATGCCGAGTAATGTTGAATTTGATGATCTGGTCGGATTCGGTGTATTCGGTCTGCTGGATGCAATAGACAAATTCGATCCGGAAAAGAATGTCAAATTTAAAACCTACGCGGTTACCCGTATCCGTGGATCAATTTTTGACGAACTTCGTTCGATCGACTGGGTTCCCCGTTCGGTACGACAAAAAACACGAGAAATTGAGGACGCAATAGTTCAACTGGAATCAAAGCTCGGTAGAACAGCAAGTGATTCCGAGATTGCAGAATCACTCGGTGTATCGGAATCAAATTTTCAACAGACACTGTTCAAGATATCAGGGACAAGCATTCTTTCCCTGAATGATGTTTGGTATGCCGGTGACGAGTCAGAACGCATTTCAATCGGGGACAGCATTGAATCACCTGCTTCCCTGAATCCTGATGTCATTGTTGAACGGGAAGAAATCAAACGGGTCATTGTTGAAGCGATTAACGAACTTCCGGAAAAAGAAAAGATGGTCCTTGTCCTGTATTATTATGAGGATCTTACCCTCAAGGAAATAGGGCAGGTGCTCCATGTAACAGAATCGCGGGTGTCACAGTTGCATACCAAGGCAAACTTGCGCCTTCGGGCAAAGTTGACCAATATCCGTAAAGGCATTATCTGACAAGGGAGCCCGTTGTATGGTAAATCTTGAAGAAATCCGGGAAGCTATGGCGCTTCGCTACGAAGAAGACCAGAGCCGGGTTTTTATTGAAGTTGAGGCCGCTACGCTCGATGAAGCACTTGCTGACGCAGCTGTACAACTTGACGTACCGACACGGGATATCAACTATGAAGTTCTACAAAAAGGCTCAAACAGTTTTCTCAGTCTGAATAAACGGAACTGGATAATACGAGCCTATGAAATACAGAAAAAACGGAAGAAAAAGGCCAGGAGTGCTGCCGACGGTGCCGAAGACGGCAGTGCAATAGATCTTGGTCCTGTTATAGAGGACAAGAACGGTGATGCATTTGTATTCTGCGCTCCCGATGGTGTCTATCTCAAGGTTACCCCACCGGTTGGAAATGGCATCCCTGCGACAGTAAAGGATGCAATAGACCGGATACGGGAACGGGGCTTAACAAATATTACCGAAGATTCTGTAGCCCCGGTTGTAAAGGAAGCATCAGGAAAACATGTTAAGATAGCCCCCTTTACCCACAATCCCGCTCAGGACGCGCTCATGGCAGTTGATATCACCGACCAGGAAATGAAAGCCTGGCTCTATGTGACACCACCCGGACCGAACGGCGCAGATCTGTCCGTAGACGTTATTGTAGCGTTTCTCAAGAACAACCGCGTTGTGGCCGGGATTGATGAAACGCGTATACAGGAATTTGTTGACCGACCCATATACAAACAGAATTATCTCGTTGCTGAAGGCATAAAACCACAAGATGGTGCCGACGCCCATATCCTGTACAATTTTGAAACAGACAGCTCGAAGATCCGACTCAAGGAAACTGCATCGGGCAATGTTGATTTCAAGGAACTCAATCTTGTTCAGAATGTTGTAGAAGGACAACCCCTTGCACAAAAGGTTGTTGCTGAACGGGGTAAAGCTGGAAAGACCGTTACTGGTAAATATCTTGAAGCAAAAAATGGAAAAGATATTCCGCTTCCCGTGGGAAAGAATACCCGTGTTGCGGAAGACGGCATGACCATTGTTGCAGAAACAAATGGACAGGTTATCATGCTTAATAACAAAATCAATGTAGAACCTATTCTTACCATCGAAGGGGATGTTTCCCTCAAAACCGGTAATATCATGTTCCTGGGAACCGTGTATATATCAGGTAATGTTGAAGATGGATTCTCGGTAAAGGCTTCCGGAAATATTGAAGTCAAAGGAACGGTTGGAAAATCGGAACTTGACGCTGAAGGTGATATCGTGGTCAGCCAGGGTGTCGCCGGAAAAGGCGATGGTTATATCCGTTCAGGAAAATCCATCTGGGCCAAGTTCATTGAAAATACTCGTGTCGAAGCAGGCGAGTTTGTTATCGTTTCTGACGGTATTATCAATTCACAAGTGAGTGCAAACCGGAAGATACTTTGCCAGGGCAAACGAGCCGCAATTATCGGCGGTACACTCAGTGCAGCAGAAGAAATACACGCAAAGACGTTCGGCAGCTACGGCGGTGCAAGCGAAACTGTGCTCAGTGTAGGCTTTGATCCCCGAAGTAAGGAACGGCTTGATATTCTTCAGGCGAACAAACAAACCGCGGAACGGGAACTTGAAGACGTACAACTGAACTTCAATACCCTTATGAACCAGAAAAAACAGAAAAAGGACCTTCCGGAAGAAAAGGAAGCCGCCCTTAAAAAACTGGGTGAACGCCAGTACATCCTTCAAACAGAACTTGAAGAGATTGACGGTGAAATCAAACAGATTCAAACATATCTTAATACCCTCAAGACCAAGGGAAGGGTTTCCGCTTCGGTAAAGGTTTTTGCCGGCGTAAAAATAGTAATTCGCGATGTGACTGAAGAAGTACGAACTGATTGCAAGGCAACCACATTTTATCTCGAAAACGGCTTGATCAGGTATGGTAAGTACCAGGGAGCTGATGAAGACATGAAGAGGGTGCCCAGTGGGTATTCAGCCAATTGATTTGCAAACGCTGTATGCACAGCTTGAAAAGGTCGGGAAAGCACAGGTTCACCAACAGGCTGCCATGAAAAATGCCCGAGAGGCGGAGCTTGCACAGAATAGGGAAGACGCCCAGAAAAAAGTAACAACCGTTCAGGAAACTGAAGCTGGTGAAGAACGTACGGGTATTGTACGGGAGCGAAAGGAACCCGCAGGAATGGACTCACCGGAATCCCAGACAGGACAAGATGCCCGCTCACAGGAAAACGAAGCTGCAGAAGAGCATGATGAACGTGAAGTAATCCATGATCCAGATCTCGGATCTCATATTGATATTTCTGGATAGCCAATGAACGCCTGGTTTTATTTTGCACTGGTACTCCTTATTGTCAATCTCGTTGTCATGTTCGTGTTATATCTACGAATGAAGGACCGATTTTCGCAAACGCGTATTCTTGGTGACATACGAACAGAGATAGACCGCCTTATTTTGGATCTGGGTCGCGAAACCGACCGTGATGTCGCGATACTGGAAGACCGTATCAGAGGCCTCCGGGAACTTATGGACGAAGCAGACCGGAGGATCCTGCTCGCGAACCGTGAGGACACAAAACGACGAAATTTACCTGAAATACCCCTGCAGAAAGAGACTGCAACGGAGAAAAAATATGCGGTTACCGAACAAACTATCAAAGAAAACGAACCTGCACTCCCGCCGCAAAATAATGACCCTGCCGACATAAAACAACCCGTTGCTGAAGATAATGAACCGGTAATTATTTATACAAAACCCCGCATTACGCGCCGGGAGAACCAGCTTGAACCGGAAATACCAGTACGGGAACGGGTTGTGGAAATGGCCCGAAAAGACATATCTCCGGAAATAATTGCGAAAACAATTGGAATTTCCCAGGGAGAAGTTGATCTCATTCTCGCAATGAATGAGTCAAGTCTTTAGCCCAGATGTCGATATTCGAATAGATGATATCGACAGAGAAGTGTTACGAAACAGATAATTTTCCCGTACTTGAACACGCACAAAGCTGCGGAGAATGGCTGTACCGGGTTAGTGTCTACGCACACCGTGCGCCCTATTTGTCACTGGAAGCAGGAAATACCCGAATGCGTGTGCTTCTGGGATTTATTGAAAGCAGGTCAATTGTTGTTGATGCCACAGTTCAGAATGACGGTAATTTGCACTATCTGTCTATTATCTGCGCATCCGGTGCTGCCCCGGAACTTTTTTCCCGGATCATGCATAAAACTGCTCCACAGGCAATAGTTGAAGAGATAACACCCGATCTAGGACGACAATATATTACCATTTCTGTATTACATAAAACCCGGAATATCCCTGTACCGCACTCGCGCCCGCTGCAAAAGGTATTCGAATCCCGAAGCCAGCTGCTTTCGCTACTTCTTGAATATCGCGCATTGCTCGCGGAATGCCGTTCATTTGTAAATACAACAGATCAACTCAGTGACTCAGACGAAGTACATGATGGTGAATCAAGGTTCACAATTCCATTTGTTTTTTTCGAGACTGACGGTATTGTACACGGTATTCCCGAATTCCAGGTTGAGGCAATCGATATAGGTATCGCCGGGCAGCACCTCATCAAGGTTGCCTACGCATTCGGCCCACGGATGATTCTCTGTGATGATATTTTGACCGTTTCGGACATAAACATAGTGACCTGCCGAATAGACCGTAAAATCCGGAGAGGATATTATGAAACGTTGCCGGGTAAAGGACGGGAAGCGGAAAAATTTGTTCTTGTTGTACCTTCTTTTCTCTAAGCGCTTGACTTTTTTCCCCGAAAACGATATAAAAATCATGCAACGCCGTTGTAGCTCAGTTGGTAGAGCAATGGACTGAAAATCCATGTGTCGACAGTTCAATTCTGTCCGACGGCACAAACCCCGGTTGGTTTATATCAGCTGGGGTTCTTTTTTTACTGCTACCAAAATTGTTGAAACCAAAAACCAATACATAACCCTCACACCACAAGATGCCGGGCGACCCAGCCGTTGCCCGGCTGACCCTTCAAGGGCACCACACCCGTCCGGAAGCACACAACTGGCGGGTTTTTCTTCTTCCTG
>CAZVEL010000426.1:0-7740 GCA_964626305.1 uncultured Treponema sp.
TGATAATTCCGCTTGCGGTTTTAGCTTCAAGTTTTTCCGGTTTGACAAGAACACGGTCTGCCAATGGTTTTACTTTCATTGAAATCCTCCTGCTATTGAAATATACGAAAAAAGCATCCGGCGGGTCAAGCAAAAAGCACCAATACTGGTATTTCCAGGTGGTATTGGCCCAATTTGATACAGAAAATCGAGATTCAACGGTATTTGCGTCAATATAACACAGTATATCCTACTATAAGCATAGGACAAATTATTATTATTTTGTAAATGCTTATATTACAAGAATTTAAAAAGCAACAGCGACAGCTTGATACCGGTAAAAAGTTGGCACAACATTTGCTTGTTATATATAACACGTTTCAGCTTTCAGGAGGGCAAACATGGTTAATACAAATATTAAACGAGTACAAACTGAGAATACAATACTTTCAACCTATCTCAAGGAAATAAACAAGATACCGCTTTTGTCCCGTGAAGAAGAGTATGATCTGGCTATTAAAGCCGTTGACGGAGACAAGGATGCACAGGACAAATTGACACAGGCAAATCTTCGTTTTGTAGTAAATGTTGCAAAGAAATATCAGAACCAGGGATTACCGCTGATGGATCTTATCAGCGAGGGTAATATAGGCTTGATGAACGCCGTGGAGCGTTTCGATGCTACGAAGGGGTACCACTTCATTTCCTATGCGGTATGGTGGATTCGCCAGGCCATACTAAAGGCTGTCTGTGAGAAGACCCGTATGATACGTCTCCCCCTGAACCGGGCGAACGAACTTGTGCAGATAGACAAGGCACGAAAGGAAGTTGATTCCAGCAAGGGTGAGGAAAATGAACTGCGCGAGATTGCCGGACTGCTGAACATGAGCCAGGATCATGTACGGGATATTATCAATATTTCCCGCGACATGGTTTCTCTTGATGTTCCGGTTTTTACCGACCGTGATGGAAACACCATCGGTGACTTCCTTGAAGATGGCCGGTATGAGCAGCCCGAGGAGAGCATGATTGAAAATGCACTTCGGGACGATATTGATGAAGTTCTTGCAACGCTGACAGAAAAGGAGGCAAAAATACTCCGCCTCCGCTTCGGCTTGAATGGAAACAGGGCAATGTCTCTTAAGGAGATTGGCGATCGTTTTAGTCTGACGAAAGAGCGAATTCGTCAGATAGAAAAAAAAGCTATCCGCCGGTTGCAGAATCCTGCCCGCATGAGCCGTCTTGAAGCCTATGTTGCCTGACAGAGCATAGAAAAACTCCGGGTATTTCCGTATAATCGCCGCATGATACATGCGGCGATTTTTGATATGGACGGCTTACTTTTTGATACCGAGACTCTGTGTTGTGATGTCTGGCGTGAAATCGCCGGTAATGCCGGGTATGACATGCCCGACGATCTTTTCATCTCATGTGTTGGTCTGAACAGTCGGGATACCCGGAAAAAGGTTCTCGGGGAAATGGGTTCCGCTTTCCCCTATGATGAATTCGGAAAAAAAGCACGTGAATGCATGCGTTTACGTATGGAGGATGACGGTCCGCCGTTAAAACCGGGGGTTACTACGATTCTCGAGTATTTGTCCTCCGCCCATATTCCTGCCGCTCTCGCTACTTCCACCAGCGAAAAATCTGCGCGCTGGATGATTGAACGTGCCGGGTTTACCCGGTATTTTGATGCGTATGCGTTTGGATCCGAGGTTGAAAACGGTAAGCCGGCGCCCGAGATTTTTCTTTTGGCGATGAAACGGCTCGGTATCGATGTTCCCGGAGACTGTGTTGTTTTTGAGGACTCCGCTGCCGGCCTTCGCGCTGCGCAGGAAGCCGGAATGCTGAGCGTTTTTGTACCGGATATGGTTGAACCGCCCCGGGAGGTTCTTGATCGCGTCTGGAGGCGTGTTGATCGGCTTGATGAAGCGGCTTCTGACGAATTTTTTCAATAAAAGTAATAAATATGCAAAAAAAATGTATAAATATACTTGACGTACAACAATCATTACGCTACCATCACTATATACAGCAAAGAAACAAAGACGTTCTTGCACCTGGTGCAGGAACGTCTTTTTTTTTGGAGATAATTTGTAGGAGGCAGGTATGGCAAAAATGACAAAGAGCGACATCATTAAACTTGTAAAGGATAACGATGTCCAGTTTATCAGGCTGCAGTTTACCGATTTGTTCGGACAGCTGAAGAACGTAGCTATTACGCCGAGTCAGCTGGACAAATGTCTGGACAACTCGTGCATGATTGACGGTTCGTCAATTGAGGGTTTCGTGCGGATAGAAGAATCGGATATGTATCTGTATCCGGATCTTGACACCTTCGCCGTATTGCCCTGGAGACCGCAGCAGGGAAAGGTTGCTCGGTTTATCTGCGATGTATACAAGCCGGATGGAAAACCCTTTGAAGGGTCCCCGCGGTACATTCTGAAGCGGCAGCTCGAACGCGCGGCAAAAATGGGCTTCACCTGTAATATCGGGCCGGAGCTTGAATTCTTCCTGTTTCGCGTGAATGATGATGGTACTCCGACTACGGAGACGCATGATGATGCCGGGTATTTCGATCTTGGACCCACCGATCTTGGTGAAAACGCACGCCGGGAGATTGTACTCGCTCTTGAACAGATGGGCTTTGAAATTGAAGCGTCACACCATGAAGTGGCTCCTGGTCAGCATGAAATCGATTTCCGTTTTGATTCTGCACTTGAAACAGCGGACCGGGTAATGACCTTCAAACTGGCGGTAAAAACCATCGCGCAGCGGCACGGGTTGCACGCAACCTTCATGCCGAAGCCCATTGCCGGTATAAATGGTTCGGGGATGCATACCAACATGTCGCTCATGGCGAACGGAAAGAACGCATTTTATGACGAAAAGGATCCTATTGGCCTCAGCACGGTTGCACGTCAGTACATAGCAGGGATTCTTTCTCATATGCGCGGCATTGCCGGAATTACCAACCCGATTGTAAACTCATACAAACGGCTGGTTCCCGGTTACGAAGCTCCGGTATACATTGCCTGGTCTCCGGCCAACCGGAGTCCCCTGGTAAGGATACCTGCAGCACGCGGAAACGCAACACGGGTTGAACTCCGGTGTCCGGATCCGTCCTGTAACCCCTATCTGGCCTTCGCCGCCATTCTGGCTGCGGGACTTGACGGAATTGAGCAGGGAATGACCGTGCCGCCGTCTACCGAGAAGAATATTTTCGCCATGACTGCCGGAGAACGGGATGTTGACGGAATAAAGAGTCTACCGGGCAATTTGAGCGAAGCCGTTGCGTGCATGAAGGAAGATCCGCTCGCGAAAGCGGTACTTGGCGAACATGCCTTTGAACGATTTATTGAAGCAAAGGAGAAAGAGTGGGATGCTTTCAGAATTCAGGTAAGTGCCTGGGAACTGAAATCGTATCTTACTACTTACTAATATGAAGAGTGTAATCATTGCGTTTTCCAATCCGTTATTCGCGAACTGGGCAAACACCATCCTGCAGCGGGGAGGGTATACGATAGAGTATTCCTGCAAGACAGGCGGTGAGGTAGCACGGGTTGTCGACTTTTGCAACAGCATGGTTGTTGTCGGCGGCTTCCAGTTTACGGATATGACAGCGGAGGGATTGATGGACATACTGGAAGGTCGTCTTGCAATGGTTACTATTCTGCTGTCGCATCAGCGGGATCTGGTTGAGCGGAGCGATATGCTCACCATACCGTATCCGGTATGCGCTTCAGACTTTCTGCAGGCGGTACAGCTGGCGGAGAAAACCGCGGCTCGCTATGCGCTTATAACCGGGCCTGAATCCGGAAGTACGACCCGGCCGCCGGACCGCCCAGCGGAAGAAAAGCTCCTTATTGTAAGGGCAAAGAATGTCCTTATCGAAAAATACCGGATGACCGAGTCACAGGCGCACCGGTTTTTGCAGAAATCCAGCATGGACCGGGGATTAAAACTCGTGGATGCGGCGCAAATGGTTATAGAAAACTCGCTGACACTCTTTTAGGGAAATACGGCGAAATTAATACTGGACAATGGAGGTAGCCATGAAAAAGCTGGAAATTGTTATCCGGCCGGAGAAGCTCGAAGTTGTGAAGAATATTCTGAACGACTGGGGTGCGACCGGCATGATGGTAACGAACATCATGGGATTCGGAAACCAGAAGGGGATTACCCATATCTACCGCGGGACCGAATATACCGTCAACCTGTTACCGAAGCTCAAAGTCGAGACGGTGGTTGCCGATGATAAAGCGAAAAAAATCGTGGATCAGTTATGCAAGGATATTTCTTCCGGTACGCACGGAGACGGAAAGATTTTTGTATACGATGTGGCGGACGTTGTCCGGATCAGAACCGGGGAGGCAGGCGCTGTAGCCCTGTAAGTAACATGGGTTCACCATCAAGGAGGATTGGTGCGAGGAAATGATTCCCGCAATACCAATCCTCTTTTTTTATACCCCTTAAAAGAAGTGTGAACCCGAAGGAGTGAATATGGAATTGGCAGAACTTGTTCAAAAAATTGACATGGTCTGGGTTCTGGTTGCTGCAATCCTTGTTTTTGCCATGCAGCTGGGATTCGCCCTCGTTGAATGCGGATTTACCCGGGCACGGAACTCCGCCAACATCATCATGAAGAACCTGATGGACTTTTCGATCGGTTCGGTTGCGTACTACATTGTTGGATTTGCGCTCATGTTCGGAGCAACCGCCGGTGGATTTGTCGGTATAACCGGCCTGTTCCGTCCGGAAACAATTGATCTGGAAATATTTGATGCATTGACTCCCTCAGTGTTTATCATCTTTCAGACGGTTTTCGCTGCTACTGCGGCAACCATTGTTTCGGGTGCCATGGCCGAACGTACGCAGTTCCGGGCCTATGTGATCTTTTCGTTTGTTATCACCCTGGTGATATATCCTATCAGCGGACACTGGGCCTGGGGCGGCGGCTGGCTGGGAGATCTTGGGTTCATGGATTTTGCCGGATCAACGGTTGTTCATTCGGTTGGTGGTTGGGCGGCACTGGTTGGTGCGGCCATTCTTGGACCAAGAAGCGGGAAGTATACTCCTGAAGGAAAGCCGAATGCCATTCCCGGTCATAACCTTCCCCTGGGAGCTGCCGGTGTATTCCTTCTGTGGATTGGCTGGTTCGGGTTTAACCCTGGCTCAACCGTGGAAGCAAATCGTGAAATTGGCTATATCGCCATGACCACGAACCTTGCCGCGGCAATGGCTGCGGTTGTCACCATGATGGTTACCTGGTTCCGGTACGGGAAACCCGATGTTTCCATGACCTTGAACGGTGCCCTTGCCGGTCTTGTGGCCATTACCGCGGGCTGTAACGTGGTGAGCTTCTATGGAGCGCTTGCCATCGGTATTGTCGCCGGGTTGATTATCGTTTTCGGTGTCGAAATAGTGGACAAGGTTCTTCATATTGACGATCCTGTTGGTGCAATTTCGGTACATCTTCTCAATGGTGTGTGGGGAACGTTGGCTATTGGTCTTTTTGCTACCGATGGAGTGGGACTATTCTACGGCGGCGGATTAGCACAACTCGGAGTTCAGACAGTGGGGGTTCTTGCCTTTGGAGCCTGGACCGTGGTTACCACATTCATCCTGTTTACGGTGCTCAAAAAGACCATAGGGCTACGGGTTTCTGTTGAGGAAGAACGCATTGGTCTGGATGTCTGCGAGCACGGAACGAGTGCGTATCCCGAATGGGTTGGAACCCGCGAATTGAGGTAACGGTATCTTGCAGTAACAATTCTTATCGTGTATCTTTTACTGACACGAGCTTGAATACTGTAATGGAGCAGTGCTTCTGTACAGGTTCCATGAGCCCGGTCGAAAGGCCGGGCTCTTTTTTATGGCGGAATGAACCGCCCAAGGATACAATCATGAAAGAGAAGATTACATCAAAATTCATTTTTATTACCGGTGGAGTGGTTTCTTCCCTTGGTAAGGGGATTACCGCAGCGTCCATCGGTCTTTTGTTGAAAAGCAGGGGATTGAAGGTAATAAACCAGAAATTTGATCCCTATTTGAATATTGATCCCGGGACCATGAATCCAATCCAGCATGGTGAAGTGTATGTAACCGAAGATGGCGGAGAAACCGATCTGGATCTTGGTCATTATGAACGTTTTACCGATGTTCCCGTCCGTAAGTTTAACAATACAACCGCGGGTAAAGTGTACCTGGCAATTCTTGACCGTGAGCGGAACGGGGGGTATAACGGGAATACCGTACAGGTTATTCCGCATGTGACCGACGAAATAAAAGGCCGTATTCTGGACGCGGCACGTGAGACCGGTGCGGATGTGGTGATTACCGAGGTCGGCGGTACGGTTGGTGATATCGAGTCCTTGCCGTTTATCGAAGCCATCCGGCAGATTAAATACACCGTTGGTCATGACAAATGCATATTCATTCATCTGGGGCTTCTTCCCTATCTCAAGGAATGCGGAGAACTCAAAACCAAGCCGATGCAGCACAGTGTAAAAGAGCTTCTCGGATTCGGTATACAGCCCGATATTATCATGTGCCGCAGCGAAAAACCACTGACCCGTTCCATACGGCAGAAACTTGGCCTGTTCTGTAATGTTACCCAGGAAGCCATTATTGAAAACCTGAGTGCAAAATCAATCTATGAAATACCGTTGAAACTGGAAAAGGAAGGCCTTGGAAAGGTTGTGTGCAAGCTGCTTGGTTTTGAACAGACGGAACCTGACCTTGAAGAGTGGCGTTCCATGGTTGACCGGTTTTATAATCCGGAGCGGAATGTCAGCATTGCCCTTGTGGGAAAGTATGTGGAACTTCAAGACTCTTATCTCAGTGTGATTGAAGCATTGACCGCTGCAGGAATTCATCATAAAGCTCGTGTGAAGATTGACTGGATTGACGCCGAAAAGATTACCGATATGGCGGCGGCGGAGGAAATTCTCGGAAGTGCCGCCGGTATTATAATTCCCGGCGGGTTTGGAGATCGGGGAACCGAGGGCATGATCCTTTCGGCACAGTTCGCACGTGAGAGCGGTGTGCCGTATTTCGGAATCTGTCTTGGTATGCAGATTGCTGTAATTGAATTTGCTCGAAACGTACTCGCTCTTACGGACGCACATTCCGCCGAGTTGAATCCGGAAACCGGGAATCCCGTTATAGACCTCATGCCGGACCAGCAGGGGGTTAAACTGGGTGGTACGCTCCGTCTGGGTGTGTGCCGTTGTGTTATTACCGAAGGAAGTCTCGCAGAGAAAGCATACAAGCTCCATGAAATCCAGGAACGTCATCGTCACCGATATGAGTTTAATAATTTGTACCGGGAGCAGTTTGAGAATTCATCCATGTGTCTTTCGGGAAGGAATCCTGAACGAAATCTTGTAGAGATTGTGGAAATGAAAGAACATCGCTGGTTTATGGGAGTGCAGTTTCATCCGGAATTTGCGAGCCGCCCGAATCGTCCGCATCCCCTATTCCGGGACTTCATAGGCGCTTCGCTGAAAACTCGGTAGCTGGTACATTCGGCCCGGGCGGGCATCTTCAGTCCCGGGCGGAATCCGCTTCGAGCAGTTCGAAGGCCGCTTTCCGTGCGTCTACCAGGATTTCATAATCCCGGATCGGATCGGCGAGGGTGAAGGATAGATAGCCCGACTGCTGGATGCCTGCGATGTCTCCCGGGCCGCGCAGCCGGAGATCTTCTTCTGCAATTACGAACCCGTCAGTTGTTTCATGCATTACCCGCAGGCGGGCTTT
>CAZVEL010000427.1:0-4921 GCA_964626305.1 uncultured Treponema sp.
GCATTGGCAAGCGCATAAAAGGTTTCCTTGTTTTCAATACCGAGGACTGTTGCAGTCTTCCCAAACCGGTCAACCGATTCGATTTTCAGTACCGATTCAAAAGGCAACCCGATGATCATGCCCGAGGGGTTATCAAGCAGAATTCCATCTTTACAGAGAAACCGGCAAGGTCCGGCGACCATGGTTTCAGGGAAACTGCGGTCAATCAGTTCAAAAGGCGGAACAGCAACACCGGCACGCTCGGCTTTCCGGACCAGTGGCTGGAAAATACGCAACAGTTCCTCAATCCGTTTTGAATCGGAAAAAAGTTCAACCGAGAGAGCACGGGTTAACCGGAGTTCACGTGAGCCAGTCTCTATATCGCCAAGAACCACGGCAAGATTCGCTGCATCCTGAAAAGATGTATCGGTCGGCTCACCGGTTCTCATATCAATATCACGGGGCATAAGTACTTCGCCAAGCCAGGAAAAGAACTCGGCGCTTGTGCCGGTCAAGATTCCGGTCAGCTCCTTCGCAAGAAAGCGGAGGCTCGCGCTGCGTAAAACCGGGCTTTCACAGTCCAAAAGTGTGTAGAGTGCATCCGGATCGGCAAGGGTCAATCCGGTAATTTCTTCGCCCGCTCTCTTACCCTTCCAGGAGATGGACAGCACTCCCTGCTTTTCAAGTGATTCGGCCGCTTCCAGAAAGGATTCATACTCATCAGGGTTTTTCCTGTCCAGCTCCGGAAAGGCAGATTCCACGCGAATCCGCAGATTCTTTCCCCCTGTTGCATGTGCCGACGAAGGGAAACGTTCGGCGAAAACATCAAGAATAGAGCGCTCCCGTTGCGTCATTCGTCCGCGTCTCCCCGGTCATAAAAGTCGATCACGGCGGCCCGCTGGCCATGCCGTATCACGAGGTTTACCGTATCCATGTGTGGCGCAACGGATTCAAGCTTTTCCGTCGGAACGGAAATAAGCACCTGCAATCCCAGTTCACGGTAGAAATCAAGAACCTTGGCAATACGTTCATCATCGAGACGGTCAAAGGCTTCATCAAAAAGGACAAAGCGGATGGTGGGAGTAGAACGGTCCCGGTAGAAACGGAAAAAGCTTGCCGCGATCGCCACATAGTACGGTGTCTGGGACTCGCCGCCGGATTTTTCTTTTAACACCCGTGACAATGAATATTCCACAGGAGCTCCAGTAGTGGGATCTTCCGATTGAGTATCCTTTACCCGGATATCATAAGTGAAATAGGTACGGTAATCACAAAGACTCCTGAGTTCGGCCGACTGTAAGTCAGAATTAAGTATCTTGTTGAACAGACTGTTCGCGGCGTCACGGTCGGAGGGATCCACGAGCGCGTCAAAAAGGCTGTGTTCGTATTCGGTAATCTCTGCGGTTTTTTTGATTATTTCTATTTGTCCGCGCCGTTCACTTTTTTCAGTCAGGGTAAAGCGGTACTGATCCCGCCCGAATTCCATGGAGCGCAAGGTGCTGTTTATTTCAGAAAAACTTTCCTTCGCCTCCTCTATGAGCTCATTCAGTCGGGCAATAAAATGATCCTTGAATTCGGCTTCGGCATCCTGTTTCGCCTGGCGTATTTTATCGAGATACTCCGGAAGTTCCGAGTCCTTGAGCCGGTTTAGAAGTGTCTGCATTGCGGGCAACTCGTCGAGCTCACCGCTGAAAATCTCGTTATGAGAGCGGTTATACATGGTTGTCTTGTCGCGGAATTCCCGCAGAAGCGTTTGTAGACGGGATTCTGCACCTTTTCGCGCAGACTCGAGATTCTTCAGGATTTCTTCCGGACTCTGAGCTTTTAGCCGCTCGGCGACATACCGTTCGCAATCTGCTGCAACATCTTCATGCTCGTTTCTGAACCGAGCAAATTCTTCCATTGCGTCGGCATAGGCTTCCTGTCCACGGGTGATGTCATTCTTCCTCTGTGAAAGCTGCGCATCAACAAAGCCTGAGTCCGTATCCAGTGCAGAAATTTTCTTTCCTGCAGAAGAAATATCGTCCTGTAAGGTCTGTATGCGTTTTTTCATATCTTCAAACGCGGAAGTATCCACATCATCACGTTGTTTTCCAATTCGTTTTGACTCTTCAACAAGACGCGCATGCTCCTTGACCGTTTCGTCGAGAACCTGTACCTCGGTCAGAGAATCCAGGAGCGAACGGCAAGCCTCGGTAATTCCCGCGAGCCGGGTTTGATTCTTCTCATTTTCTTCAAGTCCGGACATGAGTGTCGTGCGCTCTTCCTGCAACAGCGTTTTCCGTCGTTCACGGGCAGCTTTGCCAAGCCAGGAGTCACGGTATACTTCTTCGCGAATCCTGATAGCAGTATAGCGCGACCAGCTCATGCACTCTTTTGTAACCGCTTTGGAGTACCGGCGCAGACTTGAAAGATCCGCGGTCATTACATCCCCGAGGACGCAATCAAGATAGGTCCTTGCCCAGGGATTCTCTGTTGTAACCAATTCTGCGAGAGAGCCTTTCCGGACTTCGGAACGCGTTTTATCAGAGGACATACGGGAAATATCCGGAAGAGGGATGCCACCGACCGATCGGGGAAGGCGGTCATACACCTCGAGCGCATGGGGAAAATCCTCCGGCGCAACGATGCAGGCGAACCTGAGTGTGTTAAGCCAGCCTTCAATGGCATCCGACCAGGCGGGATCCGACACTTCCGCAAGATCACAGAGTATCCATGCGTCAACGCCCTCTTTCCGCAAGGCCTCCCTGAGCCGTACCGCCGGTTCCGGAAGACGGCGTATACCACGATCAAGTTCCGAGAGTTCTTCCCGTACATCACGAAGACGGGCTTCCATGGTTCTCTTTTCCAGATCGCCGTGTGCCCGCATGCTCGCGGTCTCCTCCTGTGTACGGGCTATCCGTTCACGTGCGTCACCAATAGTAGAAGGATCAAGCACAGAATCCGGAAAAACTCCTGTATACAGCGCCGCGCATTGTGAAAGGAGCAAATCCCGCCGCCCGACGCGACGACCGGTTTCACCAATACGTTGTTCAAGCTCGGCAAGACGATCAGAGAGCGTTGAATGAAGAAGATAGGCATCATTCCGGGTCAGGGCTGCTTCGGTCTCCCGTCTCTCACGCTCGAGGGAAAGCTTGTTCTCTTCAAGAACGGCACGCTCGTTGATGATACGCTCGGCGCGTTCCGCAAGACGCCGTTCATCCGCCACCGCGTCATCAAGTTCGGCTTTTCTGCCGTCTACCTGCAGCTGTGAGCGGAGCCAGTCCTGCTGGACAAGAACCCGCTCCTGCGAACGGCACAATTCTCCGCCATGGAGAAGCTCGTCCAGACTTGCTATCCGGTTCCGGGTTGCCCGCGCGAGATCCTCCGCATGACGATAACTTTCAAGATTTTGTTTCATGACCGAAAGATCAATAAGCTGTTCTTCAAGGATATAGTCACAAACGAACTGATCCACCGACACAAGAGGAGTAAAATGTATGGAACGAACAAAGGCATCAAGATAGGGATTATTTTCGCTCATACGCCGCCAGACACCAAGCTTGCCGGTAAAGTCGCGGCGAAAGGCCGTCCCTGACTCATAAAAGGTCACCGGAACCGCTGAAAGTGCCTCCTGAAACTGGCGTGCCAGAAAAGGAGTACCATCATCCGAGCGGACCGGAATACGATCAATCGAAAGACCCTCACCAATCCAGAACCGGGTAACCATACGACCATCGCGCCACGCTTCCGCGCAAATCCCGGCGGAGAATATCGTCCCGCCTTCTGAAAACTCCAGCATAACATGACCAACCGCATCATCACGGAGATAGTCAGTAGAGTCACTACCGAGTTTGCACCGGACATATCCGGCAAGATTGCGTCCGCCGTGCCGGTCGCTCGCCGAGGCATTGAACCGAACTTTTCGTAAATCCGAAGCCATAACAAGCTGAATCGCGTCTACAATCGTCGACTTTCCCGATCCGTTATCCCCGGAAAGAAGGCAAAATTTCCCTACAGGGATAATGGACTCTTGAAAATAATGCCAGTTAACCAGACGGATCCGTTCGAGGATAATCATGATTCATCCTCCCCGTCTTCGATATCAATATCAATGATCTGCTCATCCTCGTCTTCCGTGGACACTGCCTGTTCCATTTCCAGCGCTTGTTCCATTTCCAGCGCCCGTTCAATTTCTTCGATAGCATCGTTATCGAGCGCCAGCGCCAGTGAAGGATACAGGACAAGCGTACTGTCAGGATCAGCCGCATCCCCGGAGAGCGATACCAGCTTGAAAAATGAAAAACGCCGGAAAAGATCCGCCATACGTGTTTTTTTCGGTTGAATGCCGGTGAGCGTCTGAAACTTGCGAAGAAACTCTCCAACCGTAATGGACGGGAACTGTGAAAGACGTAAATCGGCACGGCGTTCCTCATAGAGGAGACGGAAAACCAGCAATGCACAGGTTTCTTCCCGACCCAACCGGGTACGCATCTCATGCCCGGCACGGCAGGCAATGACACCGAGACCTTCATCACGTTTCAGTTCGATGTCGGCACAGGAAAACCATAGCTCGAGCAGACGTATATTTCGAAGCGCAAACTCATACAACTGTTCTTCGCGCTCAAAACCCCGGATCAGAAAAGTTTTTGACAGCAGTATGCGCACACAGGAGCGGAACGAATCAAATTCTGAATCAGTAAGCTCACCGATACAGGCGAGCTCATTTGCGTCAATTCTCATGTTTTCTCCTGAATACCAGATCGGGACAGTCATACCGGCCCAGACAAAGCCGGTCTTCACTTTCAACCGACACAGAATAGTCGAAGCTTGCAGAGCGTGATTCCGCATAGGAAACCGCATACAACAGCCTGACCCAATCCCCGTCATTCTCAATAAGACTTTCTACACGAAGCGGTCCCTGATGAGTGTCCCTACCCGAAAGCCAGGAAGAAACACGGGC
>CAZVEL010000428.1:0-2844 GCA_964626305.1 uncultured Treponema sp.
CCCGAGTTGCCATGACGCGGCATGTAAAGCGCGGAGGCAAGGTCTGGATACGGATTTTCCCCGATATGCCGTACACAAAGAAGCCGGCTGAAACCCGACAGGGCAAGGGTAAGGGAAACCCCGAGGGCTGGGTTGCAGTCGTGAAGAAAGGTGCGGTCATGTTTGAAATGGCCGGAGTATCAGAAGAGCTTGCAGCAGAGGCCTTACAGCTCGCCTCAAGCAAACTTCCGATTAAGACTAAGTTTGTGAAGCGCCGGGACCTGGAGTAGGATATGAAACATAATTTCGACGATCTGACATATACGGAACTGGTGAATAAGAAAGAAGAGCTTCACAGGAAGTTTCTTGAGCTTCGAATGGACAAAGTGCTCGGCCACTTGGACAATCCGCTCGGTCTGCGTATGGTCCGCAGGGATCTGTCCCGCCTGAATACTATCATTCATGAATATGCGCTGGGCATACGCAGCAGTAAGAAGAAGTGAGGCCTGTGACTATGAAAGTTAATAAAAAATCCTATACGGGACAGGTTGTCAGTGACAAGATGGAAAAGACCATCGTTGTCGCAGTAACTACAAAACAGCTTCATCCGCTCTACAAGAAGTACGTCAAGATGACGAAAAAAGTGAAAGCGCATGATGAGAAAAATGAAGCCCATATCGGAGACACGGTCAGGGTAATTGAGTGCCGGCCTCTGAGCAGGGATAAATCCTGGAGACTGGTGCAGGTAGTTGAGCGGGCAAAATAAGGCGGAAGGAGTTGCATTATGATTCAGATGCAGACGTATTTAAATGTGGCTGACAACAGCGGGGCAAAACGCGTTCAATGCATAAAAGTGCTTGGCGGAAGCAAGCGCAAGGTAGCCGGAGTCGGCGACATCATCGTGGTCGCCGTCAAGGACGCGCTGCCGAACGGACAGATATCGAAGGGAACCGTCCAGAAGGCCGTCATTGTCAGGACGAATAAAGAGTACCGCAGACCTGACGGTACCTACATCAGATTTGATGATAACGCGTGCGTAATCATCGACGCCAACAGCAACCCGCGCGGGAAGCGTATCTTCGGACCGGTAGCGAGAGAACTTCGCGAGGGCGGTTTTATGAAGATTGTCTCACTTGCGCCGGAAGTGTTGTAGGGAGAAGGTATGAAAGAGTTCAAGAAGAAGATCAAACTGAAGAAGAACGATACCGTGAAGGTCATTGCCGGCAAAGAAAAGGGCAAGACCGGCAGAATTCTCAAGATAGACCGTAAAAACGACCGGGTTATTGTTCAGGGCCTTAATATCGTCAAGAAAGCGGTGAGGAAGAAGAGCCAGCAGGACAAGGGCGGTATTATTGAGATCGAAGCACCTTTGCACATTTCAAACGTGGCTGTCGTCACGAAAGATGGTTCGGTTTCAAGAATAGGCTATGAGTTCAAAGAGGGAACAAAGGTGCGCATAGCGAAGAAAACGGGAGAAGTGCTCTGATGGATCAATATATACCAAGGTTAAAGAAGCAGTACCTGGACAGCGCGGCCCCTGAGCTGATGAAGGATTTCAATTACACCTCCGTAATGCAGATACCCACCGTTGAGAAGGTTTCCGTCAGTGTCGGTGTCGGTGAGGCTATCCAGAACAAGAAGCTCATTGACGCTGCGGTCAAGGAGCTTGAACAGATTACCGGACAGCATGCCGTAAAAACCAAGGCCAGAAAGTCTATAGCTAACTTCAAGGTCCGCCAGGGATACGAAATTGGAGTTGTTGTGACGCTGCGCGGTGAGAAGATGTGGGAATTTCTCGACCGGCTGCTCAACGTCGCTCTGCCGCGGGTTAAGGACTTCCGCGGGGTCAATCCGAACGCCTTTGACGGGCGCGGGAACTATTCGCTGGGAATTACCGAGCAGATCATTTTTCCCGAGATTGACTACGACAAGATAGAACGGGTGAGCGGACTCAATATCGCCGTCGTTACGACAGCAAAGACTGATGAAGAGGGATTCGCGCTTCTCAAGAAGCTCGGAATGCCTTTCCGGAAATAGTGGGAGTAGATTGATGGCCAAAAAATCGATGATAATCAAGGCACAGAGAGAACCGAAATACAGTACCAGAAGAGTTAACCGGTGCAGAGTTTGCGGAAGGCCGCGGGGGTATATGAGGAAATTCCAGATGTGCAGAGTCTGCTTTCGAAAACTTGCCAGTGAAGGAAAGATTCCTGGCGTCACAAAATCCAGCTGGTAGGAGTGTGAAATGGCTATAAGTGATCCTGTTGCAGACATGCTGACAAAGGTGAGAAACGCTAGTCTTGCAAAACATGAAAAGGTCGATATAAAAACATCCAACCTCAAGCTCCAGATTATTAAGATTCTGAAGAATGAAGGTTATATAAAGAATTTCAAGAAGGTGACGAAGAACGGAATAAACTATACCCGTGTATTCCTTAAGTACGATGAGGGCCAGAAACCCATCATCCACGGAATACAGAGGATATCCAAACCTGGAAGGCGTGTCTATTCCGGATACCAGAAGATACCGAGAATTTTCAACGGATACGGAGTCGTCATAGTTTCGACCTCTTCCGGAGTAATCTCCGGCAAGAAGGCAGTTGAACAGATGGTAGGCGGCGAGCTGATCTGTTCGGTTTGGTAAGGGGGAGCAAGCAGTATGTCACGAATAGGTAAAATGCCGATAACTGTCCCTGCCGATGTGAAAGTTTCCGTTGATGGGAACCTGGTCAGTGTCGAGGGGCCGAAGGGCAAGCTTGTTCAGGAGTATCGTCCGGAGGTGAGCATCACCGTTGAGAATGGCGTGGTTACCGTATCTCCTAAGCAGGAGAGCAGAAAAGCGCGCGGATTCCATGGACTCTACCG
>CAZVEL010000429.1:0-6061 GCA_964626305.1 uncultured Treponema sp.
CGATGATGCGGTTGACTATGTCGAAATCGTGCTGGATGGCATGGAGACGCCAATCCGGGCAGAAGGAAAAGAGTTCTGGTCATACTATCTGGACACCACAAAGATGAGCGAGGGTGTTCATATCATTTCTGTGTATGGCGTGGACATCAATGGGGTCCGTGGTCGTCCGCATACGGTTTCATGGCATCTGGACCGGAATCGGCCCGAATCTGAAGTAACCAATCTTGGGATGGGTGCGCTGGTTTCAAAAAAATTCACCCTCTCCGGAGTTGTTACCGACGGGAACGACATCAAGGAATTATTCTATTCTCTCGATAACGGGGAAACCTTCTCCGAAGTATCCATCAAACACGACAAAGATGAAAATGTATGGCGATTCAGTGTTGATATTGATTCGCAGGAAAGGCCGGACGGACCTGCTGTTTGCTGGTTCAAGGCCATAGATGGTCAGGGGTCCGAAGGATTTTATACCTTTCTCTATTTCATAGACAACACCCCTCCCGACGTTGGTGTTGTTTCTCCGCGTCCCGAAGAACCGGTCAACGGGGTTTTTTCCGTTTCCGGTTATGCTAAGGATATTCTGGGTGTCGAAAGACTTTCCTGGTCATTCGGGAAAGAGACCGGGGAATTCGAAGTAGTAAAGGGTAATCCCTACTGGGTCAAGGAATTTGATCTGACCGGTGTTAATACCAGGGCGGAGGATATTGTCATCAGCGCGACAGATGCCGCCGGCAACGTAACAGATTTTAAATACCGCATTCTGGTAGATCAGGATCTGGATATCCCCTCCCTTGAGATACTCACTCCTGAATCAGGTAGTATTATCGAGGAGCGTGTCATTGTTTCCGGTATTGCCAAGGATGATGACGGAATAGCGGAAGTCTGGTTCTCGCTGGATGAGGGCGAGCCCGAGGTTTTGTCGGTTCCAGGGTCCTTCGCGGTCGAGATCACGGAGCTTCCCGCCGGAGAGCATACAGTGGAGGCCTGGCCGGTAGACATCAACGGGGTGAAAGGTCCGGTGTCCTCGGTTTCCTTTACTGCCATGGGCGCTGTACCTGAAATTATCATCGCTCCAATAACAGAACCGCTAACAGAGATTCATCCAGAATCGGAAGCTGTTCTCAATGCACAGGTGCGTTCCGACAGCGGGCTTGAAGAACTTGCCTGGCGGATTACCGGCCGGGATACACAGACAGTTGACATCAAGACCGGTACGAGAGAAGAAGACATCACGGTTCCCCTGCCGCTTGATACTCCCTACGGACTGATGAGTTTTGAGGTGATCGCAAAAGACGTTCATGGCCGTGAAACGAAGAGTATTCAAAACTTTTATCTTACGAATCTGAGTATTCCCCGGGATGCTTCTCCCGATATTTCCGACGACCTTTTACGGGTGACCGGTGAGGTTGCTATTCCGGAGACCCGAAACACTCCGGCGAGCACCGGAACCGCTACACTGGCGATTGAGAAACTGATCAGGGATGACAAGCTGTTTGAAAACGGTACAATTGTTTCTCTTGCCGGTCCCGGAGCCTCCCGGGATGACAAAACTCCAGAACAGGTTCTTGTTACTATCGAATCACCGGTTTCTGTTGATGGTCTGGTCTGGAGCATTAACGGCGATGACCCGAAAAAAGAGCGGGTGAAGAAAATTGACGACACGCATTTTGAAGCCATACTTGTTCTTGACCCGGAATTGTCTGCAGATTGGACGACACTCGATGTTACGGCAACCTTCAAGGACGAAAGCACCCTGAAGGCCCGCGGGTATGTCTGTGTTGTCCGTCCCGAACCCGCAGCGGGCATCTTTGATGATGAACAGTTTGTCTGGGGAACCACACAGCGTTCGGATGATGACAAGATTCTTCTCTACGATGGAGCCACGGTAACCGGACTCTATAACGGAAAGCCCGACCTTGTTGCCGACTCTGTCAGTTTTGGAACGAGAACTCCCGGACTGGAAGCCGCTGTATCCGGGAATGAAATAACCATAACCGGCACGGAAGAAGGGGAATATGCCGGGGTAACCCTGGTTATTACCGACTCCGCTGGCGGAACATTCACAACCGCGCCTGTTACCATTGTGGTGGATGACGCACCGCCCGAACTTGTGTTCGATGAATTCGAGCGGCCCGTCTGGCTTCAGAACAGTTTGAAAGTTTCGGGAACCGCGAATGACTCCCATGGCGTTTTCGCTGTTGAGTACTCTCTTGATAACGGTCTTTCCTGGGAACCCTTCGATGGTGCCCGTTTTAACCGCACCCTGGATATAGCGCATCTTGCTGACGGAAACGTCCTTCTGCTCGTGCGGGCGATTGACCGGAGCGGAAGAATAACAACTGACTGGCACCTGTTTACCAAGGACACCGAGGCGCCGCTGGTTGAAACCATTCTTCCGGAAGCCGGCGACATAGTTAACGGTGAAACCCTTATTGGATTTCATTATGACGACGCAACCGGTGTGCGCAGCGTTGAGTATCGCGCGCCCGGAGACCGGTCAGAACGTGACCAGACCGGGTATATCCCGGTTGAACAGTCCTCCCTCACGAATACCTTTGTGGGAACCTTTGAAAAGCCGATAGCGGACGATATGGAATTCCGTTTTACGGACTTTGCCGGCAACAGTGCAATTGTCAATTCCTGGCTCTTTACCATTGATGCAGAGGAAGACAAGCCGGTTGTGGAAATTCATCTTCCCGAGGAAAATGAAGTAATTCGTAAGGATTTCGTGATATCAGGTGTTGTCTACGACGACGATGAACCCGCGAAAATTTGGTACAAGATAGACGATGGTCAGTTCACGGAAGTTCCCATAGAGCACAGCTATTCGATACCGGTTGAGCTGTCAAGCCTTACAGATAACGAGCATACCATTACCATGTACGCCGAAGACATTCACGGCGTTCGTGGCGACGAAGTCGTACGGACTATCCGTGTTTCTCTCGAAGAACCCAAGGCGGCGGTCGTTGAACCGTCGTTTGAGAAAACAAACCGGAACATCATTGATATCAATGGTGTTGCATCCGACAAGAACGGTATTGCCCGGGTTGAAGTATCTCTTGATAATGGTAACTCATTCAATCTTGCAGAAGGCACCGAGTCCTGGTCGTACCGGTTCGACACCCGTGTTATTCAGGACGGTACCCATGTTGTCTTTGTCCGGGTGTTCGATAACTATGAAACGGTTGGTCTGTATTCGAGTCTTATCAATATTGACAATACCGCTCCGTCAATCCGTCTTGAACTGCCGATGGACGGCAGCAAGACGGGTGAAACCCTCTTTATTTCCGGACAGACCATGGACAACATCAAGCTCGAGGATGTCCGCGGAAAGATCAGTAACATCAATCCGAACCAGCCGGCCATTCCGGCGAATCTGCGCGATATCCAGTTTGACAATGAACTGATAATTACCTACGGAATTGATGTTACGTCTCTGCCGGAAGGGTTTTACAACATGGAGGTGAGCGGACACGATCGTGCCGGCAATGTTACCCGTGTTTCGCGTAACTTTGAAGTATACCGCAAGGCGGACCGGAACCGGATCGAGTTCCTCTATCCCATGAACGGTGAACGTGTTCAGGGTATGTTCAAACTCTACGGGCGGGTTGTTTCCGAAGACCCCGTGGAAAGTCTTCTTCTCTATATTGATGGTGAACATGCCGCGACAACCGAGTTGACCAGCTCCGGATACTACGAGTTTACGGTAACCCCGGAACTGATGGCCGGGGGTGAGCATAAACTGAGTGTTCAGGCTCTTGCAAAGGGAGAAAACATAATCCGTTCGGAGGAACGTACCGTTGTCTACAAACCAAGCGGCCCCTGGGTTGTTATTGACAATCTGGTTATGGGAGATTTTGCGGTAGACCGCCCCTGGCTCATGGGGACGGCAGGCTATGCCTTTACCGAAGAGGAAGTTCTCGCCCTTGAATCAAAGGAAACCCCTAAAGAAGAAAAACGCCGCCTTGAAAACAAAACGGTGGAGTCGGTAGAAATCAGTTTTGATAACGGTAAGTCGTTCCACCGGACCGAATCCGGAAAGAAATGGCGGTACCGTCTGGAGACCGGTGATCTCCGTGAAGGCTACCACTTCATGCTTGTCCGCGCGAAAATGCAGACAGGGGAAGTAGCCGTAACTCGGACCATCATCCAGATAGACAAAACGTCTCCTACTATTCGTCTCATTTCGCCCGGAGAAGGTGGCCGCTACAACAACGAACTGGTGTTCTCGGGATTAAGCAGCGACGATATCGAACTTGACTCGGTCCTGCTCTCTCTCCGGCCTGGAGACAAGTCGCGGTATGCCATCCCGGCATTCATCCAGGGCTTGTACTTTGACTGGCATTTCTGGGGAGCGACACTCTACGACGTGGGGGTAGGTCTTACCTTCTTCGACGATAACGTAAAACTGCAGGTACAGTTTGGTCAGTTTACCCAGGAACAGCGTGAAGTCTTCACCACATCGCCCATGCGATATGGTGGAAATGTGTTTGGCATGAAGCTCCTTGCAAACGTGGTATATTTACCGCTTGACTACTTTTTTGGTCCCGACTTCCACTGGCTTTCCGCTACGGGAGCCATCGGCGCGAACTTCTCCATGTTCACGGATACCCAGAGCGGGCAGCCGCAGATACTCTCGGCCATTCTCGTACAGCTGGAATTCCCCCGGATAACACTTGCCAAACGGAAAACATTCAGAACCTTCTCGTTGTACACGGAAGGCCAGTTCTGGTTTATTCCAACCGACATAGATTCGTCCGAAGTGAGTATCGATTCAATTCTTCCGCATATAACCGGCGGAATCCGCATGAATATTTTCTAAGGAAAGGAAAGTATGAAAAACAAAAAGATCCTGGTTTTAGCAAACGCGGCAGTCATTCTTCTTGGAGCAGTACTGCTCACGACCTGTACGATCGGTCTGGGAGATTCGGTCGATACTAAGTCCCCGGAGGTGAGCATAACCTATCCCCCGGTACAGAGTATCATCAAAAATACCTTTACGTTGCGCGGAACCGCTGCCGACGATAACGAGCTTGTCGGGGTCATGGTATCCGTTACGAATACGGAGACTGACGAAGTCTTTGACGGGTACGAGGCAACGGTGGACCAGACTACGAAGACCTGGTCGTTTGTGGCAAACCGGCGTAACGAAGACGGATCTTTTGAATTTGAAGACGGAAAATATCAGATAGTGGCAACGGCGGTCGATGGTGCGAACCGTACATCAGTAGCGTCCATAACGTATGAAATAGACAATACAGCGCCGGTCCTGGTTTTGAACCGGCCGGGAACCAGAGGGCCGCTGTCAGGGGACAATCCGGAAGTGTACGGAAGTGAGCTCCGGTTAACGGGGAGCGCGAACGACGACCACGCGCTAGATCTTTTGAGCATGCGGGTATATCGGGAAGACGGAACGCCGGTTGGAGAACCGTTAACCTATTCGAATGTATCAGGTGTCGGTATGGACATCCTTTTGGCAAAGCACTATGACTCGCCGGCCGATGAAGAACAGCAGACGTTGACTGATCGGTATGCAAGTATATATACCCACGACACGGGGGAAACCCAGAACTTCTACTGTCTGGTCGATGTTTCCGATTACGCGCGTGAATACGAGCCACCGGCCGATGTCGCGAGCGAAGACAATACCCGTGGGAATGTAAGCCGCGCTTTCTGGCTCTACGATGACATTTATTCCCGGATATTTGACAAGTCAGGGTTTGGACTCACCATGAGTGAGCTTACCAGCGTATTGAGCAACCGGTATACCCCTGTGGCAACCGCCGAAGAAGTGGTTGCGTATCTCGAAGAGAATAAACAGGATTCCACCACGTGGAGTGAAAACGCGGTAACGTTCTCGCTGGACCCGGAAAATAATCCCTATTATGAAATAATTGGCTATACCGCGCTCTCTTCAAGTGAAACTATCACGGCCCAGGCGTCGAACGATACGAACCTGACGGTCCGGGTGTCCGCGGGGCGTGACCGGAAACCACTCCGCCCCGAAACAATCCGGGTATTCCTGGATCCGTGCGACGAAAACGGTGTTGAACTTTCCGAA
>CAZVEL010000430.1:0-3357 GCA_964626305.1 uncultured Treponema sp.
GTTCATTCCCGGCCGTACTCTGAAAATCGGGGATTCCAAGACCGGACGAGGGTTTTTGACTGGCAGGCTGTGCGGTTTCACGCGCGGGAGTTGCCGTACGGGCCGGTTTCGGCGCGGGCGCGGACTGGTCTGTTCGGGTGGCAGCAGGTTTGCTGTCCGATTCGGCGGTACTCGTTGTCGCCGGAGCAGCAGGACGGGTCTGGATGGGAACGGGTTTATCCTGATTCAGCGTAATACGCACTTCCTTAAAGGCACGTTCCTCGGGAACATCCCGTATAATCGGCAAGAGTGCGAGAATAACAATGATGACCAGCCATACCGCGGCCGCAACCAGGGTGCTTTGTGTGAGTCTGGTTTTATCCCGTGCATCCAGTTCAAGCATACACTTACCGCTCCGTCGTCCGGAGATTCACACCCACAAACCCGGTTCTCCGCAGAGAATCCAGAATCTGCACGATGAGCCCGTTCGGCACGTCCGCGTCGGCTTCCAGACTGACCGGCACTTTTTCCCGGGCGCCGTCCACTGCCACAGCCATAAGCGCTTCATCCAGCTTCTCAAGGGCTACTTCTTCGGAATTCACGTAGAGTTGGCCCTCCCGGGACACCGAGATGGTAATACCGTTGGTCCGGGTGCTCTCTGCCGTTTCCGATACCGGAAGATCAAGCTCGATACCCGGCAAAACCGCGAAGGTAGTAGACACCAGAAAAAAGAGGATGAGCTGAAAAACAACATCGATCATGGGAACCAGGTCAACACCGGCCCGTGGCTCGAGTCTCCGTTTGAACTTCATACGTCACGTTTCCCCGATGCGAGCAACAAGACGAGATCACTGACAGAGGATTCCATCTCGGTGATCATCCGGTTCACCTCGGCTATGAAGTAGTTGTAAAAAATGATGGCCGGAATGGACACAATTAGACCCGTAGCCGTGGTTACCAGGGCCTGGGCAATGGCACCGGCGAGAACTGACGGATTTCCCATGGTACCCATGTCGCCAAGCACTCCGAAGGCCTGGATGTTTCCGGTTACGGTACCGAGCAGTCCAAGCAGGGTCGCGATGTTGGCGATGGTCCCCAGGGTGGAAAGATATCGCTCCAGCCGGGGAATTTCCCGGTTTGCCTGGTTCATAACCGCTTCCTTGATTGCCGTTTCGCTGTATTCCCGGTACGTTATACCGGTTTTCATGAGACGTGAAACCGGGCTTTCAACCGTATCGCAAATGGCAGCCGCTTCGTCATAATGCCCCTTGTCCAGGGAGCTTTTCAGACGCGGAAGCAGATCCCGCTGGCCTTTTTTAATGGACGAAAAATACCTGACCCGCTCAATGATGATGACGGTGGCTATCAGCGCGCACAACAGTATGGGTATCATGGCGGGACCGCCGGAAACCAGAATTGCAATCATGGGAACCTCCATTCCTCGTTCAATTAAAACTCAAATCGACCGGAAAGGAGTACTGTTCCACTCCGTTCCCGGTATCGGTCATTAACCATGCGTACCTCGTCGAAGAGGGACGGCAGGAGATCTTCAAACGTCAATGTCAATGTCAGGCGGGGAAGCGGACGGATACGTCCGGAAAGACCGGCACGTGGCAATTCGTCCGAATCGGGCATAACGATCAGCGATGCTACCGCCGCCCAGAAACTTCGCGGTTCCGGATCGTAAACCGATACCGTAAGGTTCAGTTCATGCAGATGTGATGCCCACAGCTCGTCCATGAGTTCACCGCGATACCCGGTTTCAACCGAGAAAAAACCACCGGTGTATACGATGCCCGCGGAAACGACAAGGCTCTCACGGTCGGCGGTCGTCCAGAGCACACGGCCATCCGGACTGATGGAATCCGTGAGTACCGGGAAGGCCCGATCAAAGGCGGTCTTGCGGTAATCAACCGACGATAAGAGGCTGACATCGGAGAGCGGCAGAACGGTTATCCCGAAGGATCCGAACCAGTCGGCCGCATAAACCGGCATACTGGCCAGACGGACAAAAGGGTCTTCACGGGCAAGATCGAAAACGGTCCTGCGATCCGATCGGAGACCACCGGAAAGGGAGACCGGTCCGAAGAGCCCATCATCCGGTTTCCAGTCAAGGCTCGCGAAAAAGGGAATCAGGTATCGGTCTCCGGTATCAGTGTGGAATTCGGCGCCGGCACCCAGCTCAAGCGTGCCGAACGAGCGGTACGCGGAAAATGCCGCGGACAACGCATGCGTATCATCCAGATCGGTAACCGTATCCAGGGAATAGGTTATATCCAGATACAGACGGAATCGTTCCGGAGTAAGCGCAAAGCGTACCTCGGGAGAAAGATACAATCCCCGGTAATCTTCAATTTCGGTACCAGGAAGCGGATCGGCGGACCCCCGTTCGGCAGAAGAAGAAAACACCTGACTGTCCAGAAACACGGACAGAACCGGACCGTTTTCACCGAAGGTATATAGATCCACGCCCGCGTTAATCCCGGCAAGCCGGTGGGCAATACTTGAATAGGCGGGATGCGTTCCCTGAAGCCCGTTTGCCCGCTCCCCGACGGAAACTGCGGTGTACCAGGGGCGCGGACCGGTTTCGCTGAAAGCCCGGAGCGAAAGGCCGACCGAACGATCAAAGAATCCGCTCCCGAGGTCTTTTCCGCTGTATCCATCTGCGGCTGAATAGCCAAAGCGGGCGGAAAACCCCGGATGCTCCCCTTCCGGTTGTGATACATCAAACTCTCCGGCAAGAAGACCGGGATAGCCGGCTCCGACGCTCGCATGGCCGGTTACAACCGGCTTGTCCTCTCCGGCAAGGGTTGTCTTTGCCGGCGGTTCCGGCCCGGGTTCCTGAACGACCGGACTATTCGGAGCATCTGGTTCATCGTCCGCAGGTTCTTCGGGTAGTTCTACCGGTGGTGGCAGCCGGAACGTGGGTAGCGCGGATGACGGAACCTCGTTTCCCGAGTTGCGAATTCTGGTTTCAATATCGGGAACAGAAACAGTTTCACCAAAAACCGGTATCCCGAAAAACGATATAACACAAACGGCGAGAAATGCCGTATACACGGTCTTGTTCATAGCTTTCAATGGTATCACAGAAGACTCCTTATTCAACGCCCAAAAGCCGGGCAGCCCGCCGCGTCCAAACCGAACGGGGCCAGGATGACCGCATAGTCTCAAGCGCCTTGCCTGCATCACCCCGGCGGTTAGTTTGTAAAAAACTGTCCACCGCGCCATAGAGCGCCTCTGCGGCACGTTCTCCATCTATGGGCGCGTACAGGGTACCAGCGGACAAAAATGCCCGAGAAGATCCGGTATAATCGCCGGTTTCACGGAAATAATTCCCGAGCAGCATTTCCGCGCCTGCGTACACCGCACGGTCCT
>CAZVEL010000431.1:0-2482 GCA_964626305.1 uncultured Treponema sp.
TTGTCTTCCATAATAGCGCCTCCTTTGATCGGAAATAGTTGGCGCTATCTTGACATGTCGCGGGGACCTTGTGAAGATGGGGTTAACTTGACGCTTACCTTTATGTTGAAGAAATTATGATACGTGCTTACTTTTACGCCAAACTTCGCAACCAGACAACGGACTTTAATACATTTCTGGACAACTTCGTAACTCCCACACTTTATAATACCAAGGCGGAACTCCAGCAATGGTTGAATGAGGAGTTCGGTATACAATATTTATCAGATTCATCACAGAACGTAGTAATAGATAATAACGACGAAGTAAAACTATTTAATCTACTCAAAGACGAAAAAACACACGCCACAAAAGCCCGGACAAAAGCCCGCTTGATACTTACAATCTATGCTTTGAGATCGCTCCGCAACGAATCTGGAGAGTCGGGAATATTCGGGTATCATACATGGTGGCTCTCGAAGGATTTAGTGACTCATCCAACCCTCCGTAAAGCCCTTGGTGACAAATATGATATTAGTTGTTACATGCGCCCAGATTTCTTGTACAATTATATTTCTTTTGCCCCCAACCGACAGAGCGTTGACGCAACATACAAAACATTATTTCCAAGCTTTCTTGGGATTAATATAAGCTACCATCTTCCTGCGGAAGTAATTGATGCAGTACACGCACTAGTTAAGCAACACAAAGACAAAAGCCACAGTCGTCTTCGGGCAATCTTGAGGACACTGATCGAAAAGATTAAAGAGGATACATCTTTTAGAAATACAAAAAAGCTTATTCACTATTTTGACGAAATGCTATCTAAATATGAAAACGGGAAATAAAATATTCCTTTTTTTTATGAAGTTTTATCCCAGGTGCAGCTCAGCGGTGGCGATGCAAGTCCAGCTCACCTACTATTTTTGCAGGCTGCTTCTACTCTATTCGGATGACAGAAGATAAAAGCGTTAACAACCGACTATATAGAAAAATTGCAATTCAATGACAGGATAAGATTCGATGGCCAGAAAAAAGACGACGGAAGAAAAGAAGCGGCCGATTGAGGCGTATGAGCACAAGGACAAGCAGCGGGTCAACAATCCGCCGGTGGGTCTGGTGACGCCGGACACCGACCCGGAGGCCGGGCAGAAGAAAGTCTATGTCTATGATCCGCACCTGGACCCGCAACTGCAATGGGCGGGCAAGGCCGAGCACACCTCTTTTGAGGTGCCGACGGTGTCGTTGCATGTTCATGAGCGCATCGACCCCTGCGCCATTATCGCGGCGGTGAAAAAACGCAACGGCGGCAACAAGCCGGTGCAGTTGTCGCTGTTTGAGACGGAGCGGCAGGAGCCTTTCCGCGAGGCCATCGAATTTTACAAGCACGCCCACAACTGGTCCAACCGGCTGGTAGCCGGGGACAGCCTGCTGGTGATGAACTCGCTGCTGGAAAAAGAGGGCCTGGCCGGCAAGGTGCAGATGATCTACATGGACCCGCCTTATGGCATCAAGTACGGCTCAAATTTTCAGCCCTTTGTCAACAAACGCGACGTTAAGGACGGCAAGGATGAAGACCTGACCGCCGAGCCGGAGCAGATTCGCGCCTTTCGCGATACCTGGGAGCTGGGCATTCACTCCTACCTGACCTATCTGCGGGACCGGCTGCTCCTGGCCCGGGAACTGCTGACCGAGAGCGGCAGTGTCTTTGTGCAGATCAGCGACGAAAACGTGCATCATGTACGGGAAATCATGGATGAGGTGTTTGGGGCGGGGAATTTCGTAAGCCTGATAAGTTTTGTAACCACAAGCGGTTTTGCCTCACGTACACTCACCAGAAACGGTGATTATTTGCTTTGGTTTGCACGGGATATAGATCGGATAAAATTCCGCCATCTCTACTTTCAAAAAGACACAAGTCTGGAAGGTGGACGGTATAGATGGCTTCTTCTATCCGATGATACTATGAGAGGAGCGACTGCAAGAGAATTACGCGGAGAGGACTCACTCCCCGATGACGCACGTCTCTATCAACCAACAAGCCTTATCTCACAAGGCGCCTCTGAAAGCACGAAAACTCAATTTAAATATAAAGGGCAGACATACGACTGTGGAATTGGAAATCATTGGAAAACAACTATAGATGGACTGGAAAAATTAGCAGGTGCAGGCCGAATCCATGTTGCAAAAAACAGTGTTCGTTTTGTCCGTCTTGCAAACGATTTCCCTTGGCAGTTGTATACCAACATCTGGAATGATACTGCGACGGGCAATTTCACAGAAGAAAAAATATTTGTAGTCCAAACAGCAACAAAAGTACTCGAACGTTGTCTCCTCATGACTACAGACCCCGGCGATCTGGTCTTTGACCCTACCTGCGGGTCCGGAACCACGGCTTTTGTGGCGTAAGCGTCAAGTTAACCCCATCTTCACAAGGTCCCCGCGACATGTCAAGATAGCGCCAACTATTTCCGATCAAAGGAGGCGCTATTATGGAAGACAA
>CAZVEL010000432.1:0-1718 GCA_964626305.1 uncultured Treponema sp.
GTGTCTGCGAGGGCGAGAAAGGCTTCGAGCTCGTGAAAATCCATGCGTTGTATGCTCCTGGCAATGCAAAGAAATCAACGCTGCGTTCGATATATTTCACTTTACGCAATGCTGTAAAAGGGGTATAACATACACAGGCAGGGTTACGCAAGAGCCGGATGTTCCGGTTATGGACCATGCCGAAATAAAATCGTCTGGAGGTGAAACCTATGAACTATTTCAATTCAATTCCCTGGCGGGAAGCGCTCATGCAGCTCGGTACCTGCCGTTTTATGGACCGTGAAGAATTTGCTGACGGGACTGCCGCCCTCAAAGGCAAGAAAATTGTAATCGTGGGATGCGGCGCCCAGGGTCTTAACCAGGGGCTCAACCTCCGGGACTCCGGTCTCGACGTAAGCTATGCTCTTCGTAAAGAAGCAATCGCCGAGAAGCGCGCCAGCTGGAAGAACGCCACCGAGAACGGCTTTACTGTAGGTGTGTATGACGAACTCATTCCCTCCGCCGATGTTGTGGGAAATCTTACCCCGGACAAGCAGCACTCCTCCGTTATTGCCGCGGTCATGCCTCTCATGAAAAAGGGTTCCGCGCTCTGGTACAGCCACGGATTCAATATTGTTGAAGAAGGCATGCAGATCCGCAAAGATATCACCGTCGTCATGATGGCTCCCAAGGGACCCGGTTCCGAGGTTCGTGTTGAATACTCCCGTGGATTCGGTATCCCCACGCTTATCGCGGTGCATCCAGAAAATGATCCTGACGGTAACGGTTGGGCCATTGCCAAAGCGCTCGCCGTTGGAACTGGTGGCAGTCGCGCCGGCGTGCTCGAGTCCAGCTTCATAGCTGAAGTAAAGTCGGACCTCATGGGCGAGCAGACCATCCTCTGTGGTATGCTCCAGACCGGAAGCCTTCTGTGCTTCGACAAAATGGTCGAAAAGGGCATCGACAAAGCCTGGGCCGCAAAGTTCATCCAGTATGGATGGGAAACGGTTACCGAAGCCCTCAAATGGGGAGGTATCACCGGCATGATGGACCGCCTTTCCAATCCGGCTAAGCTCAAAGCGCATGCGCTTTCAGTTGAACTGAAGAAAATAATGGCGCCACTCTATCAGAAGCATCAGGACGACATCATCTCCGGAAAGTTCAGCACCACCATGATGGAAGACTGGAAAGCCGGTGACAAGGATCTACTTGCCTGGCGAGAAGCAACCGGCAAGACCGCATTTGAGCAGACCGCACCCTCCGGCGATGCGATTTCCGAACAGGACTATTTCGACAAGGGAATCCTCATGGTTGCCATGGTGAAAGCCGGTGTTGAACTCGCCTTTGAAACCATGACCGACGCGGGAATCAAGGCGGAAAGCGCCTACTACGAGTCGCTGCATGAAACGCCGCTCATTGCGAACCTCATCAGCCGCAAGAAGCTCTACGAAATGAACAAGGTTATCTCTGATACCGCGGAATACGGCTGTTATCTTTTCGATAATGCCTGCCGTCCGCTCCTCAAGGAATTCATGGCAAAGATTGATACCGACGTTATCGGCAAGGGGCTTTCTGTTAAGGACAACTCGGTTTCCAACCGGGAACTCGTCAAGGTAAACGAAGAAATCCGTTCCCACAATGTTGAGAAAGTGGGCAAGGTGCTCCGTGGCTACATGACTGCAATGAAGGAAGTTATCCTCTAATCTGAGCGTCGTTTTGCGCAAGGGCTCCCCGACCCG